>JAPZAN010000235.1 GCA_027460605.1 Candidatus Methanoperedens sp. | reverse complement strand
TGTCCGTCAAAGCTAAAGTCGGCGATGTCGTACGGGTAACCCGCGAGAGCCCGACAGCAGGCAAGTCATATTTCTATCGATTGGTCATTGCGTGAGATAAAATTTGAGGTAATATGTTAGACAGAAGGGTACTATCAAAAGCGTATTTTACAAGCGAAAAAATAGTCCGCCATCATGTGGATTCTTTCAATGATTTCCTGGAACACGGTCTTCAGAAAGTCATTGATGAACAGAGGATTATTGAAACTGATATTGAAGGAACGTATGTAAGGCTCAAGAAAATCCGCGTGGGTAATCCGGTCGTGAAAGAAGCTGATGGCGCAATGGATAAACTCTATCCCACAGAAGCAAGGCTAAGAAACATAACCTATGCTGCGCCGCTTAAACTCAGTATGTCCATTGTCAGTCCTGAAGGCGAAAAGGAGGATAAGGAAGCAGAAATCGGACTGCTGCCTATAATGATATGGTCAAAAGGGTGCAACCTTGTAGGATTGACCCAGAAAGAAATGATCGAGCTTGGGGAAGACCCCCAGGATCCGGGCGGTTATTTTATAATAAACGGTACAGAGCGCGTAATTACCACTCTTGAAGACCTTGCCCCTAACAAAATCCTTGTGGAACTGGAAGAGCGATACGGTGAAAATATCGAGGTTGCAAAGGTATTTTCGCAGAGGAGAGGTTATCGCGCACTGGTTGTTGTTGAACGGAGCAGGAAATCGATCCTTGAAGTCTCATTCCCGTCAATATCGGGCAGGATCAATTTTGTCACACTCGTTCGCGCATTGGGCATTGAGACCGACCAGGATATTGTGAATTCAGTTTCAGAAGACCCGGAGATTATTAAATTCATGCTTGAGAACCTTGAAGAGTCAGAAGCCGCGAATAAAGAAGAAGCCATGGAAAAAATCGGGCTGCGGGTTGCATCAGGCCAATCCAGGGAATACCAGGTAAAAAGAGCAAATTACGTGATTGACAGGTATTTGCTGCCGCATCTTGGAAATGATGAAGCTCACCGTATGCTCAAGGCGCAGTTCCTCGGGCGCATGGCCCAGGCATGCTTTGAACTTGCTCTTGGCAAAAGAGGCAGCGATGATAAGGACCACTATGCCAATAAGAGACTCAAACTCTCAGGCGAATTGTGTGAAGACCTGTTCAGGGTTTCTTTCAACAGGCTTACGCGCGATATCAAATACCAGCTTGAAAGAGCCAGC
>JAPZAN010000234.1 GCA_027460605.1 Candidatus Methanoperedens sp. | reverse complement strand
AGTCCGACCACGTTTCGCGCAAACTCGATGACTGCAAGCTGCATGCCGAGGCACAATCCAAGGTATGGGATGTTATTTTCCCTCGCGAATTTAATGGCAATTATCTTGCCTTCAGTCCCTCGCACGCCAAAACCCCCGGGAACCAGAATGCCATTGTATTTCCTGAGCATTTCAATTGACGCAGGTTTTCTCTCAAACTCTTCAGCATCTATCCAGTCAATATTGACCTGGCATCTGCACTCAATCCCGGCATGTTTTAGCGCTTCTCTTATACTGATGTAGGAATCCCCGAGATGGGCGTATTTTCCAACAACCGCTATGCGTATTTCCCTGTCGATGGAAGCCATCTTTTCCATCAGTATATCCCATTCATGGGATATTTCTCGCGCGGTGAGCTTGAGTTTGACCATTAAATAGTCGGAGAGCCCCTCCTGTTCCATCAGGGTTGGAACGTAATAAATATCCTTTGCATCATGCGCGCTTATCACCGCGTTTGCCGGCACATCGCAGAAAAGCGCTATTTTCGACTTGGTATCAGCGAGCACGGGTTCCTTACACCGCACCACGATTGCATCAGGTTGTAAGCCCAAGCTTCGAAGTTCCTTGACCGAATGCTGCGTTGGTTTTGTCTTTTGTTCGCCCTGTGTGTCCAGGGGCACTAAAGTCACATGGACAAAAATAATATCATCCTCTTTTTCTTCGCTGTGCATCTGGCGCATGGATTCAAGGAAAGGCATGCTTTCTATGTCGCCCACAGTGCCGCCCACTTCAATGATACAGATATCAGCGCCGCTTTTCTTTGCCACTTTCCTGATTCGCTCTTTTATCTCGTTTGTTATATGCGGGATAATCTGCACCGTCTTACCGAGATAATCGCCGCGGCGCTCTTTTTCAATGACTGTCTGATATACTTGTCCCGTGGTGATATTATGTTCGCGCGTGAGTTCGATATCAAGGAAACGTTCATAATTGCCAAGGTCAAGGTCCACCTCGCCCCCGTCCTTCAGTACAAAAACCTCGCCGTGCTGGTAGGGGCTCATGGTACCGGCATCGATATTGATGTACGGATCGATCTTGATGGCGGTCACATTGAAACCCTTGTTTTTTAAAATGCGCCCAATCGAGGCGGCAGTTATTCCTTTCCCGAGCCCGCTCATCACACCGCCTGTGACTATGATGTACTTCATGCTCCTTTTCATAGGCACGCATTGAAATATAGTTAATGGA
>JAPZAN010000233.1 GCA_027460605.1 Candidatus Methanoperedens sp. | reverse complement strand
ATACAGTGCACATTTCTGAACTCATTTATTGGATTAATACCTCCGTTCTTATATTATACATGACTATTATATAGCTACTTGATGCTTCCCGTATTAAAATATAATGGTATAGAGATAGCAAGAACCGTCGAACTTTCCCGGACTATATTGAGCCAGACGGTCGGTCTTATGTTTCGCAAAAACATATCATCTGATTATTCGATGATATTTATCCTGGAAAAGCCGTCATCTGTCAGTATTCACATGCTTTTCGTGTTTTTTCCCATTGACGTTATATTTTTGAACGAAGAAAAAAGAATTAAAGGGCTTTCCCGTTTGAAACCGTGGCTCGGATTTAAAACCATGAAGAACGTCAAGTATGTTATTGAAATGAAAGCCGGAACAATTGAAAAGTTCAATCTTTCTGCCTGCGGGCAAATGGAATTCTAATATTAATGGATTGTTATGACAATATCAGGAAAATTAACCGAAAATGCGGTAATACTCGATAAACAGGCGATAGAGGAATTATTTAACACAAGTTTTTACGGTCGTCCAAGAGATGACAGGCTTGAAGTTTCCCTCATCGAGAGCGCTTATCTTATTTATGTTGGAAAAATAAAAGTTGAATTCCATGGAAAAGAACTTGATTTTAATCAATTTTTCCTTAAAGCATCATTGTTGGTAAAAAATTTTGAATTATTGTATATTACTTATAAAGACCTGAGAGAACGCGGATACTTTATCCAGCCAGCAGTCACGGGTTTCCGGGTTTATCCGCGCGGAGGGCATCCCGGCAAGACGCCGGCAGAATTTTTTGTTTTTGTGACATCCGAGAGGATACCGCTTTTGCTTTCTGACCTGAGAACACACCTTGATACCGTTGAAAACCTGAAGAAGCGGCTGGTTCTTGCAATAGTAGATGAAGAAAGCGATATCACCTATTACGAAGTGAAAAAAACAATTCCCTCGGGTTCTTATGAATTAAAACTGGACAGGCTGGCATCTACCGCAAGCCTTCTTGAAGATAGGGTAATGGTATGGGACCCGGATGCTTCATCTATACTTCACAACGAGGGATTTTTTGGCAAACCAATGGATGAAGGACACCTGCAGTTGTCGCTGGTTGAATCGTGTTATCTTCTGGGAAAAGGGATTCTGGGCATTGAACAAAGGAATCATAAAAAGCTGGATTTTGATGAGTTTTCAAGACTTGCATCTAACATTGAATCAGATTTCATGATAAAACTTGCTGTTTACAAAACGTTGCGGAATAACGGTCTTGTTCCCAAGACAGGATTTAAATTTGGTACGCATTTTCGTGTTTATAAGAGCTTTGAAGAAATATCCAGCCTGCCCCATTCGGATTATCTCGTTCATGCGATAGATAATGACCATGTTTTTTCATTGCAGCAGCTTTCGCGCGCTGTGAGGCTTGCCAATAGCGTGAGAAAAGAAATGATTTACGGCGTAGCCGATTCCAGAGTTGATTTTATCATTATCGGGCGGATGCGGTTGTGATAATCAGGAATTACTCATTTTTCCTGCTTACGCTTCACAACTTTTTCAAGTTTCTTTGCCCACATATCCTCAACCCCGGTGTATTCGCACTCAAGATAATGTGCAACAGCTTTGGCAATTGCATCCTTGGCGCTGCTCTCGCCCGTCTTTTGTTTCAGGGCTTCGATATCCTCTTCTGTGAGGACGGTTTGTGCATGCATTATTTTAACCATGTTACCACCTCTACATGATGTCTTTAAAAAATACAATCATGTTTCCCCAATATTTGTATTAATCATTACCGTATTTAAATCTTGCTAAATTGGGTTCTGTTAAGTCTGTAAGTGGTAAAAAGGTGTGTTAAGTGTCGAGTGGTAATAACGGTAATCTTATATCAAATGATATTCTTAAGCTAAAAAAGGTGAGAATAATGAGCCAACAATATATAGCTGCTTTAGGTGTGAAAGTGATAATTAAGGAAGAAGAGGTAAATGTGACTGACTTTCATACAGACCCGATTCATACAAAGAACACTCTCACTATCAAGTGCAAATGTGGAGAGACTTTAACCATTCCACGAGTGGTACTCTTCATGAAAGGAAGAGAATGTGGAAAATGTAAAAGGCTTTACATCGGAGAGCATCCTTGATAGATGCCATTTAGTTTACAACCTTCGAATGGCTTGCATTCTGAATCAATGTTATCCACTTATTATCCCCTTCTACTTTAATTCCACAAGCTTCGGCAGGAGTTCTACCTTCAAGACCTTCGTGTGTTCTTATGTAATTATGGAATTTCCGGCATCTCGGAAGGACTGAATCCTTATTTTTTCCTTTTAACCACTCTGGAAATCAGCAACACAAATATGAGACCTGCTATTTCAAACCCCGGCGATTTTTGACCCTGCGCTGTCTCTTGCGGGAGAGTTGTTTTCTCAGGTGATGAAAGACTATTTTCTACTGTAACAATTTCTTATATGGTTTCGGGGCGCTGGATTTTACTTCAACTGAAGTGGCGGTCACACCTTTTGGAAGAAAAACCTGGCTTCTGATTTCGCTATCCCCGGACACTGACATTTCAGTATCTTTCCCTGCGACTATTGCCCGGGGCGCCTTTATTGGTATATTAATAGAATAATCCGAACCTTCTTTTACCGCCCAGTTTTCTGCCGTAAGACCGATACGCCCATCCCATTTATTTCCCGCTTCAAGTGGCTTGTTAAATTTGATGATTATCTTAACGCCGTCAGGAACTGTCTGTTGCGATACTTCCTGGCCTGTTGCCGGGATACTTATTATTTGGTCATTTGTTATTGTTACCCTGGAAGCAGGAATCACAAAAGAAAAACCTTCAAGAGGTGTAGAACCTCCATTCTCAATCTCGGTTTGTATAACCTCATCGACTGACCCTGCATCGGTCAAAGTCACGTTCAACACCCATCTATTAAGCTTTACATCTCCTGCTAATACTGGGGAAGCGGTCAGCATCAATATGAAGAAAAAAGCCAAAAATTTTTTCGTGTTCATTTAATCTCCGGTCTTATTAAACCTGCAAAACTAATAACGTTTACGCTTCCACTATCTCCCCGGTTCTCTCATATACCCTGAGCCCGGAAGGCACTTTTTCCTTGAACTCGTTACTGCGGAGGACCTCAAGGAAGGTCTTAATCTCCTTCGTCCTCAAAAGCCTTGAGGGAATGACAAAATCATATTCTTCCTCCGCAATTTTGATGAACTTCAGTCCGTTTAATTCAGCTACCGTACGGATGCCAATACCTGCGTCGGCTTTCCCGAGTTTCACCGCAGCCGCTACCGCGCTGTGCGTTTTCGCTTCTGTATGGTAACCATTTATCCTGCCTGTAAGTTCTTCAAATGTTACTCCCCTCTGCTTTGCGATATCCTTAAGTTTCATATCTGTCATGACCCTTGTTCCCGAACCTGTATTCCTGTTAATAATCCTTGCATTTATTATATCCTCAAATTTCTTTATGCCGCTGTCCTTTCTTAGAATCAAGCCCTGCTCCCTCAGATACCCTTTTACAAGCACCGCATCCGTTATTCCAAACCTTTCAAGAAAAGGAACATTATAAATTCCTGATTCGTCAAGCAGGTGTATCCCTGCAATATCAGCGATACCGCTTCGGATGGCGCTTAAGCCGCCCGAAGACCCTGCATTTATCACGCGAATTTTAAGGCGGGTAAGGTCAGCAAGCGTATCAAGCCCGAGGCAGTGGCTGCCCACGAATAGCAAATCCGAAGATTCAAGCTTTCCAAAAAGCGTAACGTCCACAAGCTCTCCGGCGTCTATCATCTCCACATTTCCTGGGATTTTGATAAAACCATCAGCCTCTGAAAGCGTGGTGATGGCACCCGAACCTTTATCAACAGGATAAGCAAGATTCCGGACAATGCCAACCGGAAGGAGCTGGCTTCGCCCTTCGGAACGGATGCGAACAGCCATTTTTGCCTTTGTTTGTAAGCGCTCTTCCTTTTTTCCAAGCATTTTCCTGATAAGCGGCGCCACAAATTCATTAAAAATCGTAAGCGAGGATGCAGGATACCCGGGAAGACCAAAAACCGGTTTTCCGAATACTTTCCCGATAATTGCAGGTTTTCCGGGTTTGATATCTATCCCGTGAGCCAAAACGGCGCCATTTTCCTCGATTATCCTGTACATGATATCACCCGAACCTGCTGAAGTGCTCCCTGATGTAAGGATGATATCGCACCCATCTGCCGCTTTTTTAAGGACTTTTGTTATTTCATTCCCGTTATCCCTTACTATTCCGTAGCGAACGGGTGTCCCGCCGCATTCTTTTACCGCACAAAAGAGTGAAAAAGAATTAATGTCATATATTTCTCCTTCACCGAGTTCACATCCTGGCTCTGCAAGCTCATTTCCAGTGGATATAATACCTACATTTATTCTGGAAACGCTTGCGGTTTTTTCCCCTATCGAAGCCAGAACCCCTGTTTCCCGCGCGGTGAGAAGTGTACCTTTTTTCAATACCCGCTCACCGACCATGATATCCGAACCTGCATGCATTACGTTTTCATTGATAGAAACAGGGCGGTGGACATACAGGTCCTTGTCGATATGCGTGTACTCTACCATCACCACGGAATCTGCACTTGCGGGCATGACCGCGCCTGTTGAAATTTCAACCGCCTCGCCCGGTTCCATATGAATATCAGGATTTAACCCGGCTGGAATGGCACCCACGAGTTTAAGCCGGACGGGCTTATCTTCGCGTGCCTGGTAAGTATCAGGGGCGCAAACAGCGTAACCGTCCATTGAAGCCCTGGTAAATGGAGGCACATCCACTTCAGATACTATATCCTCTGCAAGGACGCAGCCGGAGGCGTTTTCAATGTCCACCTCGATTGAGCTTGAGTGGACATCGAGGCTCTCGATAATATTATTTGCCTCATCCATGGTAACGAGTTTCCTGAATTCTTTCACACCCATTATCATGAACCCTGAAGTTAAATCGTTTATCCAATTCAATGCATTTTTTCAGTGACAGTTACAATTCGTGTTGGAAAATTGAAATGAATCTAATAAAAATTATATGCAGTTTTTAAATTAAATAGGATTAAAGTTGCGCTTCAACTTGATTAACCGCTTCCCGTTTTATTTCCGTTGAAACTATTGACATGGAAGGCTGATTGTTTACAAATAAGGTCTTCTGACCTGTATTATGCTTTATTCTTTGATTTGCTAATTGCACATATTTTTCTTCAATATCATATCCGATATAGTGTCTGCCATCTTTTATTGCTGCCAGACAAGCTGTGCCGCTACCGCAGAACGGGTCTAAAACCACATCGTCTTTAAAAGTATATAATTGAATTAATCTATGGGGTAGTTCTTCTGGAAATGGTGCGGGATGACCGATACTCCTTGCAGAGACTGCTGGAAATGTCCATACACTTTTTGTCCACTCCATAAAATTCTCAGACGTAATGGTATTTTTTTTAGTTCCTCGTTTTCTTGAAAAAGACTCTTTTGAAAAAACTAAAATGTATTCATGAATATCTCTCAATACAGGATTTGCTGCGGATTGCCAGCTTCCCCATGCCGTAGATGGACTGGCACTTGATGCCTTATTCCATATTATTTCTCCCCTCATAAAAAAACCAATATCAAGCATATCTTCAATTATATAACTATGCAAAGGAATATACGGTTTCCTTCCAAGATTTGCCACATTTATACAGGCTCTACCACCTGTAACCAATTTTTTATAAGTTTCTTTAAATACCGTTTTTAGCAATGTCCTATATTCTTCTAAAGACAAATCTTCATCATATTCTTTTTTCACATTATAAGGAGGAGAAGTTACCATTAGATGAACACTATAATCAGGAATCTCATCCATTTTTTCACTTGATTTACAGCAGATTTTATCAAGATTCTCTGCCGGTATTGGATTTTCAATAAACTTGACACAATCAGGCGGCTTTTTATCAGCATACAATTTGCTATCATAAAATGTCGAAGAATCATGATTAATCCTTCCAGGCGTTCCGAAAGAACTTGTTTTGGTTCCATTACGTTTGTATAAATCGACCATTGATTTTCACTCGTTTATAAGTTTCAAAAAAACTTCGCCCTTTTTCTCATAAGTTTCTTCTTTGTTTGCCAATTCGATAATCTGACCGAGTTCGTTTTTGCTTTTCATACTCGAAAAGAAATTTCTATCCTCAGATAGTAGATGTTCAATAGAATTTCGTAATTCTTCAAAACTATCAAATCGATAAAAACCTTGTTTAGCAGTTTTTTTGATATTTTCACCATTATTATCCAAAGGGTGCGGATTTACAGACCAAAAACCTTGAACAATTCCAGCAACTTTCAAGTGGTCAACTTTGGAATAATAGCTGTTTGTTATAGGCGTATTACCCATAACAATAATTGGTATTTTTGATGCTTTATAACTTGAAACCCTTATGTTGATGCTTTTACCAATAGCCTTTAACATCGAGTCCGATCGCAATAAACCTGGGTTTCCCTGATGCGTTTTATAATCACCCCTGCATGTTAAATGTATTCCAGACTTTTCCTTCTTAAATTCCCAATTCCAGACTATCGACATTTTCACTTCAATTATTGCTAAAATATCATCAGGATTCTGATTTATATTCTTCTTTTTAGAAATAACAACATCGGCAGGAGACATATTTGTTAATGCTATTTCTTCACAAATGGCACCTTGAACAGCAAATAGCCCCTTATCGTTTATAATTTTTTGAATTAAATCAGTAGTCCATTTCTCTGTGAAATTTCCGATTAAAGAATTTCTACTTTGAAGTGTGCTTTTTTCACCAAGATATCCTTTTGGCCAGTATGCTACATATTTATCGTTATCAGTGACGTAAAACAACTGCTCTGGCGTAGCAAATCCCATTGACTCGGTGAAGAATCTCTTTTCAACGTCTTTATCCCAAAGATCTACCATAACTACCAACATGAATTGAAACCATCTCTCTTTTTTCAGATATTTTTTTGTATAACTTATACGTGTTTAATCATAAATGTCAAGTGTAACATTTCTTGGAACGGGTGGAGGAAGGATGGTGGTCCTGAACCAGTTGCGAAAAAGCGGTGGATTCTGGCTTAAACTGGACAATGTGAATATTTTGCAGGACCCGGGGCCAGGTTCACTCGTAATGGTTCATCAGCTCCGCCTCAAGCCGCGCGACCTTGATGCTATTATGCTTTCACACAGGCACATCGACCATTCAAACGACGTCAATGTGGTTACGGAAGCAATGACGGGGGGTGGTTTTCAGCCTCGTGGACGGTTGATTGTCCCGGCGGATTGCCTGAATTCCGACCCCGTTGTTCTTCAATACGTACGACCGTTTGTTGGGATTACTGAAATTAAAAAAGGTCTGGAAATAACTCTTGGCGAAGTAAAAATCGAGTTTCCCATCCAGACCATGCATCCTGTTGAAACGTACGGAACCATTTACTCATTCAAAGAAGGTCGTCTTGGCTATATACCAGATACGGAATATTTTCCTGAACTGGCCGGGGCTTACAGGGGTGTTGATTTCCTGATAATTAATGTGGTGCGTATGAAAACCGACAAACGGATACGCCACCTGAATATGGATGAAGCTGCAAGGTTGATAGAAGAGATTCATCCAAAACGTGCGATATTGACGCATTTTGGTTTGCAGGTATTGAAAGCATCCCCTGAACTCCAGGCAAAGAGCATATCACAAAGGACTGGAGTGGATGTCATGGCTGCCCACGACGGTATGTGTGTAAATTTTGAAAAGAAAGAAACGCAGAAATGGTTTTAAAGTTTTCGTTTCACCGCATCCATTTTTTCAGCCATTCCTTTCGGATTGTCCCTTCTGTCATCTATGGTGAGGTGAGTGACCACTCTTTTTACACCGCTTTTGACCAGCACTTCATGAGCCGCTTTAACAGCGCGAAAAGCATCATCAATCGTTGCTACTTCCATTACCGTGCCCATCGGGGTCAACTGGTATTTTATACCAAGTTTATCTATAGCTTTCACCGCTTCTGCTATATGTTTGCTCATGCCCGTGTCTCCTGTTCCAAGTGCGACAATCTCAAGTTCGGCTGTAATTAATGATTTCATGGCTAACCACCGTATATTTGAAGGCTGTTAAAGGCAAAATACTTTTTGTCGATTAACAATATTATATATGGATACACCTGTCAATCTGGTATTATGCAAGACGAAAGGAAAAATCGGATATTAGGTATGATTTCTTCCGCTTCGGAAATCCAGGATTCAGCGGAGAAGTCGAGGAAATTCCGCAATATTGTGGGAATTTTGGCTTCGGAAGCGGTGCGGTCAAATGACCCTTGGTATCTTGAAGAAGCTATCAAAACTGCGGAACTTGTCACCGATGACCCATCAAAGGCTTATGTTGAGATTATCCGCGCTATGGCAAAAATCGGGATGAACAGGATAGATGAGGAGACGCTCAAAGAGGGGGTTAGAATAACAGGGAGAATCGACAACAACCTCGATCTTTCGGTGGCGCTTCATGAACTTGTAGTTGCGTTTGCTAAAATCGGTATTGATAGAAAGGATGAAAAGCTCTTTTCTTATTCCCTGGATTTGTCAGAAAAAATTCCTTTGAACACGTACCGCTCCTCAGCTTTCCGTAACATTGCCCGGTTACTCGCTCCCGCAAATCCCAAAAGGGCGCTTGAATTGCTTGGGAGCGCAATTGAGCTGATTGAAAAAAGTAAAGATGCAGAACCTGTTTTTCTTGCTTCCGCGTTCTGCGATATCGCATCGTTGCTTTCATTATTGAATGATGGGCGAAGTTACGGGTTCATAAAGAGAGCAATAACGCTGGCTGATGGAATTGCTGATGAATTTGAGAAGTCTGCTGTGTTGTTAAAAATTGTGGAAACGGAGAGGGCTATTGGAACTAAACAGAAAGATGAGGGGCTACTGAAGGAAGCTGTTGTGCTTTCGGGAAGGATTTCCAAAGAATATTATAAAACGCTGGCTGTAGATGCGGTGAAGGTTCGGGACTCTTGAAAACTTTGAGTATATCTTTTTATCTCAACTAATTTCATTTTCTCTCAATTATAAAAAATTTTATTTTTTCCAGAATTTCTTTTGCAGAATTCATCTTGAAAACTTTGAGTATATCTTTTTATCTCAACTAATTTCATTTTCTCTCAATTATAAAAAATTTTATTTTTTCCAGAATTTCTTTTGCAGAATTCAGAGCAGCTTTTGCCTCTTTCTCGTCAATAGCGAAATCAAGCCCATAAATTGCATCGTGCCTGAATCTCCTGTATGAATCAAGAATATTTGATAAAGTTTCCAATTCCGGATATTTTTCTTTGAGATAAACAGGGATACATTCATGGCTGCGCTCTTTTATACCGTCCCTGAAAAGGATTGCTCTTGCTGCATGAAACATGGATGAATAACTCGAGATAGCTACTACTCTATAACGATGTATGGACATATTCTCAATAGCATCCTCGATATTGCTCCTTGAAAGCTCAAGGGAACGAAGGGCATTTTCCATATCAGGCGATGTCATTTTCAACAGACCATTCCGGAAGCATTCTGCCATTTTCATTTTAAACCGCTTCCATGGAGCAGGATGTGATTTTCAACAATCCTTTTATAAAATGCATCACCTTTTTTTGCCATAGCTCTCCATTCTGATAATTTTAATACTGATAAACTTACCTC
>JAPZAN010000232.1 GCA_027460605.1 Candidatus Methanoperedens sp. | reverse complement strand
TACGAGGTCGGTCTCGCCTTCCCTGTCATCGGCATCGTACAGCAATATCATTTTGCCTTTGCGTATCGCGTCGATTGCTTCTTTAAGGCTCATTTAATGACCTCCACCTGGACTACGCTCCCATCCCTGATATCCAGATGATTTCGAAGGTTCATAGGGGCGATTATTTCGATTATATCTTCAGGATAATGCGTCCTTTCGGGGGTGATTACCGCGCCTTCTATATCGGAAATCCTGACATTAAAGCAGGAGCCTTTCCCGAACGTCCTGTTCTCGTCTGTAAATCCTGAAATCCTGATATGGCCGGTAATTCTTTTTCGAAGCTCAATGCTCTGCGTGTCAAGTTTGATATTCAATGTGCCGGGATAGGGGTCAAACCCGAGTTTTTCCCGGAATTGTTTCCTGTAACCTTCAAGTGAAATATAATACTGACCTTCACCCAGCCCAGTGATTACCTTTCCGGAGAGGATTTTATTGCTTCCATTCCCGGAGAATATCTCCTGGTAGTCATACAATTCTTTTTGGAGGGCAAGAAGACCGTTTTTTGTTATGGAAATCAACTGCCCGTCCGATAAAATCTGCCTTGATATGAGGTTCTCATCTTCAAGAGCCTTGAGTTTTCTCGATGCTGTTTGCTGGCTTGAATCCATATATGAGGCAAATTCAACCGAAGATAATTCCAGAGGTTTGTTGTGCGCGCCGAGAAGCGCAAGTTTTTTTAAAGAAATTATATCCATAGACCACTCATTTTTGAGATGCAACTCAATAATGGATTTTATAGGGGATAAAACTTTTCGTTGATTACTTTGCAGCCGGGTAAGAACCCAGTATTTTGAGCATCCCCACTTTATTCTTTATCCTATCAAGAGCGTCTTTTATTATCCCGTCCTCGATATGTCCTTTCAGGTCTATATAAAAAAGATAATCTCCGAGGACTTTTTTCGTAGGGCGCGATTCTATCTTTGTAAGATCAATTCCTCTATTTGCAAATTCCCCCAGAATCTCGTAAAGCGCTCCAGGCCTGTTTTTTTCAAGATACACGATGATTGAGGTCTTGTCGTTCCCTGATGGCGGCAAAGCGGATCTCCCTATCACGATAAAGCGGGTGAAGTTCTCTTTAGCGTCCTGTATGTTCTCATCCAGTATATTCAAGCCGTACAGAACTGCTGATTCCCCGGATGCTACGGCTGCGATTTCGTTTGATTCACGGGCGAGCTTCGCCGCGTGGGAAG
>JAPZAN010000231.1 GCA_027460605.1 Candidatus Methanoperedens sp. | reverse complement strand
AGGTCAGGGACAGGTTAAAATCACCTGCGTCAAAACTCTCCATCGGGCAGCAGCAGAGGCTCTGCCTTGCAAGAGGGCTGGCTGTCGAGCCCGAAATTATCCTGTGCGATGAGCCCACGTCGGCTTTAGACCCGGTCTCGTCGCAGCATATCGAGCAGCAGCTCCTGAAACTGAAGAATGATTACACCATCGTAATAGTTACTCACAACATCCACCAGGCAATGAGGCTTGCCGACTACGTAATCCATCTATACCTCGGCGAGCTTGTGGAACACGGTCCTGCGAACGAGGTGTTTGAAAATCCAAAGGAGGAGAGGACGCGGGCTTATATTAACGGGACTTTCCTTGCTGACGTGAAAGTGGACCAGGAGATAAATCTCAAAGGAAATGTGTGCCCCTATAATTTTGTTTATGCCAAACAGGCGCTGCATACGCTTGCGAAAGGGAAAATCCTCAAGGTAATCGTGGATGACCCGACGGCAGTAACCGAGGTTCCGAGAGGGATGGAAGCCGACGGGCATGGGGTCTTGAGTGTGAAGCAGCAAAATAAAACGGATTGGGAGATTATCATAAGGAAGCAGAGCTAATGCTTTTCACAGATATGATTATTAAATACACCGTTATGTTTTTCGGTAGTCCCGCCGGACTTACCCATTCTTCAAATAATCCTCAAGATTAAAGAGGAGGCTCATGTCAACATCTGCGTAGGTTTTTTTACCCACTTCAAAGGGATTATCCATATCTTTTATGAGCATTATAAGACCGATGAGGAGGGACGAGGTCGCGCCGAGCAATGCCAGTCCTTCATAATACGGCTCTGTTTTTACAAACAGCAGCACCAGTAAAACAGCCACGACAGCCAGTTCTGCAATACCGTATGCTGCCGGAATGAATGAGGTCTCAGCAATTGTCTTTACACGATTTGAGATCTTATCGATGTTTATCAACTCAGCCCGCAGTTTCACTATCAGGGGAGGAGCAAGACCTTTTGCTGAAAGCTGAACGATATCGTTATTTATAGCCTCCATAGCTGAGTTTATTTCATTTAAATCCCAGTTGTTTTTCCTGAAATTTGAATTTATGGCATGCAGGAGTTCCCTGATATGTGTACGCATGACGGAGGTGGTCTCGTCATTAATCGGAAGTACTTTGCTGTCGTTGTAAATAGCCTTGATGGATGATGCCAGTTCGCCCGGTATTTTCTCGCTTTCCTTGTAATCCGTAAGCGTCCCTGTAAATATGATAGCTATGGTGAAAATCACTCCGCCCACAAGGGCAGTAATCAGGGGGCTTGCCGTAGCCGTATTGAGGTTATACACGTCGATTAGCCATTTTATGGACCAGTAATATGAAAACAATGACCAGTACGTTTAATGTCAATCCCCATTTCTTCATGAAATTATTCATATCGACCTCTACACTTTTTCTCATTTATGAAACTTCTCATTATCAAGCAGCAATTTTGCAAGGAATTTCATGTACATCACAAGGTCTTCCACCCGGATATTCTCATCATCCGCATGCGCATTGCTCTCGGTCCTCCTTCCTATCCCGAAACAGCAGGCAGGGAGTCCCGTCACCTTGACCGCATAAGCAACGTCAAGGCTTCCCTGCGCCCCGGCAAGCCTCACGTCCCTTCCCGCAACTTCGCCTGCCACCCGCTTTACTTCCTTAACCCATGGATGGTTCATATCAGTGAGCATTGGCGCATAGATGTCATCGCAGCTCATCTTAAAATCAATATCCGGATGTTTTTCCCTCACGTGTGAAAGAGCGGCGTTCATCTCTTTGCAAACATCCTCAAATTTCTCCTCAGGGATATAGCGGCGGTCGCCTTTCATCGTGCACCTGTCCGGCACTATATTCTGTTTAACGCCCGCATTTATTATTGTGATATTGAGAACCGGCATTAAAGTATCAATGCCTGTTTTGCGGGTAATTGCAATACTGGCAGGCACGTTTGAGCGCCTTTTCTCAACTTTTGCCTTGAGTTCCAGTAACTCATTCATGATAGGGACGGATTTCTCTATCGCATTCACGCCCAGAAAACTGCTGCCGCTGTGGTATGATTTCCCGATAACATCTATCTGCCAGTCAACGTTCCCGTTAGAAGCGATGGTGATGTCGTCGCTGTCCCCGTCCATGCTCAGGAAATAATCAGCCTCAAGTTTGCCAATGTCGGAAAGATAACAGAGACCGGAATAGGGGCCCATTTCCTCATCCGTGGTCAGGGCGATGTTCAGGTTGTATCCGGGTTTAATGCCAAGTTCCTTCATGGCAGAAAGCACGGTTAATAGCGCACTGACGCCTCCTTTTGAGTCTGCCACCCCGCGCCCGAAGATGCGCCCGTCCTTCACGGTGATCGCAAACGGCGGCACGCTCCAGTTAGCACTCGCCGGGACGACATCAAGATGCGTATTGATTAATAGGGTTTCTGGCGCCCCCACGTTTAATTTGGCTGATAAATTCACCCGCTCTGCCGCAAGATGCGAAAGACGGGGATTTTTTTTCTCGAATAATTCCCGGGGCATGCGGATAATCTCAACCTCAAAATCCAGCTCCCTGAGCTTGCGGGCAGCCAGTTCCATGACTTTGCCGTAGTTCTCACCGGGCGGGACATGCGTTTGAATACGCACAAGTTCATCGAGCGCCTTTATTGCTATATCTGTCCTTGATTCCAGGTAATCGAATAATGCCTTCATCCGGTTCCAAAAGGACTTTATCACCCAAATCCTTTTTGCCTTGATTACAGCTATTAGAGCCGATGGCACTTGAAGAAGATATAAAGGCGATTGAGGAAGAAATCTCCAAAACCAAATATAATAAGGCTACCGAAGGTCACCTCGGGCGCCTTAAATCAAAGATTGCGCGCCTTCGGGATGAAGTGCAGAAGAGGGCATCTTCAAAAACAGGGGGGGAAGGGTTTTCAGTAAAGAAATCGGGCGATGCTTCCGTTGTGCTCGTTGGGTTCCCGTCTGTAGGCAAAAGTACGCTCCTGAACAGCCTCACGGGTGCGGAATCTGCGGTGGCGGCTTATGAATTCACCACACTGGATGTGGTGCCCGGGGCGATGGAATACAAAGGTGCCACAATCCAGATACTGGACGTTCCCGGACTTGTACGGGGGGCTGCCTCAGGCAGGGGACGCGGCAAAGAGGTCATCGCTGTAATACGGAACGCCGACCTTGCTGTAATATTGCTCGATGTTTTCCAGCTCGTCCACTATGATGTTCTCGTCGAGGAATTAAATGAAGCGGGTATCCGCGTCAATTCAAGACCGCCTGATGTCACGATAAAGAAAAAAGCAAGAGGCGGAGTTATTATAAGCAGCACTGTTGAACTTGGACTTGACGAGGACACCATAAAAACCATTCTTGGCGAGTACAGAATCCACAATGCAAACGTGTTGATTCGTGAGAATATCACCATCGACCAGTTGATAGATGTTGTCCTTGGTAACAGGAAATATATCCCTGCTATCGTGGTTATCAATAAAATCGACCTTGCGGACGAATATACCCTCAGGAAATGCAAAGAGAAATTCCCGGATGCTGTCCTTGTTTCTGCTGATAAAAATGTCCATATCGAAGAACTCAAAGATAAACTGTATGAAAAATTAGGATTTATAAGGATTTACCTGAAACCCCAGGGCAAGCCCGCCGACATGGATGAACCCCTGATAGTGAGGTATGGTTCCAGTATCGGCGATATATGCGACAAGCTTCACCGCGATTTCAAAAAGCGGTTCAGGTATGCGCAGATATGGGGCGATTCTGCAAAGCATGAGGGACAGCGCGCAGGGCTTGACCATATGATGTATGATAATGATATCCTGACCATAGTACTGAGGAAATGAGACAAATGAAACCCGTAACGCCTCTTCTGACCGTGGACGCGCTTATAATATTTGAGGGAAAACTTGTTCTTATCAGGCGCAGGAACCCGCCGTTTAAGAACCATTTCGCTCTTCCCGGGGGGTTCGTTGAAGTTGGGGAGACGGTTGAAGCGGCTGTCATTCGCGAGGCAAAGGAAGAGACGGGACTTGATATAGAAATAATCAAGCTCCTCGGCGTGTATTCTGACCCTTTGCGCGACCCGAGAGGGCATACTGTTTCTGTATGTTATCTTGCAAAAGGGAGGGGAAACCTTAAAGCAGGTTCGGATGCTAAGGATATAGGGCTTTTCGGGCTGGATGAAATGCCCGAACTGGCATTTGACCATAATAAAATAATAGAGAACGCCAGGAGTGATATTAATGGAATTCTGTCCGAAATGTAAGAGCATGATGATGCCCGCTAAAAAGGTCTATAAATGCAGGAAATGCGGGTTCGAAAAAGAGATTAAAGGAGGTTTTGTCTCAAAGACCGAACGGGATGAGCGCGAGGTTACTGTCCTGGAGGGGCGCGAGATGGGGATGCCCACGACCCGCGTCAAATGCGAAGAATGTGGAAATGATACTGCATACTGGTGGCTGAGGCAGCTTCGGTCTGCTGATGAGAGCGAGGTCAGGTTTTTCAGGTGCACGAAGTGCGGGAAGACGTGGAGAGAGTATAATTGACACAAATAGCACATCATGCTTAAAATGAATTTTAAAATACTGATATTCTTGCCGTTCAAATCGCCCCAAATACATAGATATGAATATTTTAACTAGTATTATGATTCCAATGTAACATAACAATATTTATTAGTAAAGAGCGCTAGTATAATAATATGCCATTTTTAAGTACGCGCTCAAAACTAAAGTTGGATGAAAAGGAAATCGAATATCTGAATTCACTCAGCAAC
>JAPZAN010000230.1 GCA_027460605.1 Candidatus Methanoperedens sp. | reverse complement strand
CAAATTCCGTGCTCCACATTGCCCTGCCTTCGGTTGCAGAGCGTATATCGCCGGAAAACCCGAACAACTGCGCAACAGGCGCCTTGGATTCGATAATCGTGGTATCGCCTTCTGTTTTCATATCAAGTATGGAACCGCGCCTTCCCTGCATTTCACGCATTGCGCCGCCCATCTGGTCCTGGGGAACATGGATGAACACTTTCTGGAATGGCTCAAGTAGCGTAGCCCCAGCCATCAGCATTGCAGCCTGGACAGCCTGTCTTGACGCCGGGATGACCTGCGCCGGTCCCCTGTGGATTGAGTCTTCGTGGAGTTTGGCGTCCATTAATTTTACCTTGACTCCCATTACGGGTTCCCTTGACATCGGTCCGGCCTTCATGACTTCTTCAAAGCCTTCGAGTATGAGTTCCATTGTTTCATTCAAATACTGGATACCTTTTGTCATATCGATAAAGACATTGGTCTCATAGATATGGGTAATTCCCTTCGCTTCATCCTTGGTAAAACCCGCTTTCATGAGAATATCCCTTCGCTCAACTTCAGGTTGCCTCATTGAAACTTCATTATTCTTGATAAGCTCAATTATAGCGGGAGACAACGGTTCAACTTCAACATAGAACCTGTTATGCCGGTTAGGGGATTTTCCTTCTACAGGCCCGGCATGAGTTGAGATTGTTTCCCTGTATACAACAAGCGGCTTTGATGTCGTTATCTCAACATGTTTGTCGCGCTGGATCCTGCCTGCAACAACCTCAAGATGAAGTTCACCCATGCCTGCCAGAAGATGTTCTCCTGTTTCCTGGTTTATCATTACTTTAAGGGTGGGATCTTCTTTTGCGACCTGCCTTAATACTTCAACCAGTTTTGGCAGGTCTTTCATGTGTTTTGCTTCGACCGCTACGGTCATTACGGGCTCGCTGACATGCCTTATACTCTCAAATGGCGTCATGCTCTTGTCTGTGGATGCTGTCGAACCCACTATGGCATCACTTAAACCGGTTACTGCTACGATATTTCCTGCAGGGATTTTTTCGCACTCAATTCGTTCAGGACCCATGAAGATACCTACTGACTGGATCCTGTTCGCGTTAGGCCTTACCCCTTTCAAGAGTACCGGAGAAAAGCCTTCCGCTTGCCACTTCACCTGCATGCGGGTCAGTGGTGATATCGGTTATCATAAGAGCTACCTTGCCGTTCCTGTCCACTTCTATCATGGATTTTCCGATTTCGCTCTCCTTATCGCCGTGCCAGATGACTTTTATTCGCTCTTTTTGTGCATCGATCGGGCTTGGAAGGAATCGTATGATCATGTCGTTCATTACAACGGACAGCGGACATTTTTCAGCGAGAACATTCTGCTTGTCAGCCTGGCATAATTCGATAATTTCCTTAAATCCGATGCCAGTCTTCTTCATATAAGGAATGCTGATTGCCCAATTATTAAGGGCTGATCCGAAAGCAACTTTGCCAACTACAGGGTCTAGCTTCAGGTCATCATACTGATCAGGCTTCAGACCTTTAACTATCTTATTGACTTTATCAATGACAAGCCCCAGGCGCATTTGCATGTCCGCCGGAGTGAGCTTTAACTCATTAATAAGTCTGTCAACCTTGTTAATGAAAAGTATAGGTTTTACATTCTCACGAAGCGCCTGCCGCAATACGGTCTCGGTCTGCGGCATTGGGCCTTCCACCGCGTCAACCAGCACAACCGCACCGTCCACGGCTCTCATCGCGCGTGTAACGTCGCCGCCGAAGTCTACGTGCCCCGGCGTATCAATAAGGTTGATAAGGTATTCCTTGCCATCATATTCGTGCACCATTGAGACCGTTGCAGAATCAATGGTAATTCCACGTCTCTGTTCTTCTTCATCAAAGTCCATGAATAACTGCTCGCCTGCCAGCTCTTTTGAAATCATGCCGGCTCCTGCGAGCAGGTTATCTGAGAATGTTGTTTTACCGTGGTCGATATGCGCCACTGTGCCGATGTTGCGGATAAACTCGGGTTTATCCATCAGCGCCGTCACACGCTCGACCATTTTCTTTCTTCTGCCCATATATGATTTACCTCTTTTATTGGAAATTTTGGTTCTCTATTATTCTATCCTATATAAACACTTTG
>JAPZAN010000229.1 GCA_027460605.1 Candidatus Methanoperedens sp. | reverse complement strand
GGTACTTGGCTGCCAATTTTTGAGATGTGTTTCCTGAATCATAATCCTTCAAATAATATTTGAGCTTCCGCTTGTTATTGATTTTTACCACATATATACATTTATTTAGAATGAGGAAGTTTTTTCGGGAAAAGATAATACCAATTTAACTCAGAAATCTCTTAATATTATTGATATTTAGATTTTTATTCATTTTCGCCACTTTATTCCTCCACCTCAAACTTCTCCGTCCTCAACTCACCATTCTCCTCAATCAACTGTTCCACCTTCTGCTGTGCATTTTTCAACTTATCATTGCATTCCCTCACAAGCTTAATCCCTTTTTCAAAAAGCATAAGGCTCTCATCAAGCGAAAGCTGCCCCTTTTCCAGTTTCTCCACTATACCCTCAAGCTCCAAAAGCGCTTCCTCAAAACTCATTTCCATGTGCATGCCTCCTTATCATTTACTTTGCATTTGATTTTTCCATCATTAACTATTATCGAAAGCTCATCCTTTTTCTCAACATCACCTATGCTGCGCACAAGTGTTTCTTCAGGCAATTTCAATGTTATGCTGTAACCCCGCAAAAGCGTCCCGAGCGGACTGACTGCATCGAGTTTACCCGCATGCGCATTGAAAACCGACTTTTTTGATTCTAACATTCTCTTCAAGCTCAATATCTGCCGCTGTGTCATTTCATCCGTATACTGAATGTAATCTGCCAGCCGCTCTAATAATAAGCGCGGCTCGACGCCCGCCTCCAATTCGGAAAGGTGAGATGCCGTGTCACTGATATTGCGCCTCTGGTTCTCGATTAGCCTCTCGCCCAGCCTGTTTATGTGATTTGCAAGTTCCATTCTGTCCGGCACAGCTATCTCAGCCGCTACCGATGGAGTCGGCGCGCGGACATCAGCCACAAAATCAGCTATCGTATAATCGGTCTCATGCCCTACTGCGGATATAATTGGTATTCTTGAATTGAATATCGCCCGCGCCACAAGTTCTTCATTAAAAGCCCATAGGTCCTCAATCGAACCGCCGCCCCTGCCGAGAATTATCAGGTCAACATCAGTTTTATTGAGCGCTGAAATTGAGTTGATAATGCTTTGTGTCGCGTATTCTCCCTGCACTATTGTGGGGATAAAAAGCAGGTTTACCGGGTATCGCCTTCTGATAACAGTCAAAATATCGTGAAGGACGGCGCCGGTGGGCGATGTGGCGATGCCGATTTTTTTCGGGAACCTTGGCAGGGATTTTTTATGCTCAGGCGAGAACAAACCTTCCATTGCAAGTTTGTTTTTCAATTGCTCGTATGCTTTGTATAACTCCCCGATGCCGTCGGGTCGGATTGCCCTGACCTTTAACTGGTAAACGCCCTTTTGCTCATAGACATCCAGGTCTCCCAGAACAAGCACCTTCATGCCGTGCTCCAATTCAAATCTCAGGTTCTTCCCGTACCATTTGAACATGACGCATTGAAGCTGGCTGTTTTTATCCTTCAAAGTAAAATAGCGGTGACCTGATTTGTGGTTTGTGAAATTTGAGATTTCACCCCTTACCCAGACGTCGTTCCACTGTCCCGAAGTAAGGATACCTTTTACAGCAAGGGTGAACTCATGCACTGTATAGATGCCTTTCTCTTCAAAAACCATAGTTAGCTGTTATATTATTCCTGATATGTATCTGCTTTGCGATAGCGATGTGAAAGTATTAATTGCTAGAAATAACTGTCAAGCGGGAGGATACTTTCCAGCTCTTCTTTACTGATTATTGCCTCGGAAAGTATATTTTCCCGGATATTAACCGGCGCGCCGCATCGAAGGGCAATCGCTATGCAGTCACTTGGTCTTGCGTCCAGTTCAAAATGCTGCCCGTCACATGAAACAGACATCCGCGCATAATAAACCCCTTCATTCAATTCATCTATCAGGATACTGTCTATCTTTGAACTCATTTTTTCAAGGAGAGAAACGAAAAGGTCATGGGTCATAGGTCTTGGCGGGATGTCCCGGTTCAGGGCTGTATTAATTGATATCGCTTCAGATAAACCGATATAGATAGGCATAATGCGTTTTGAATTGTCTTCAAGAAGTACAATCGGTACCGGGCCAGGGGATTTCTCAATCAAATACACGCCTTTAATGGTTACCTGCAGGATTGTACCGTTCATTACGGTATTATTAATGAGTGGGGTAATAAGTTTTTCCGAAGCTCCATAAAAAAACTTAATATAGGGTAGAAGAATTAAGCATGGGTGATTAAATGTCCTCAGCAAGTAATATATTAAAGATGTTGATTGGTATAGTAATATTGATTGTCGGTGTTGTATGGTACATAGGATTGTCAGGCTATCTTGGGTATTGGAGTGAACTCGTTAGTTTATTGAAAGCAACAATCGGTCTCTTCCTCCTGTTCGTAGGGTTAATCGTCGCCTGGATGGGATATGACGATTATAAGATGGATAAGGAAATGGCAAAGGAAGAGAAAAAAGAAGAAACCAAATAAGAATAGATGGTTCCGGGCGGGGAGCGGGATTATTTCTTTTGTAATTCCACAGGTTAATATTCAGATATTCTCTTCTGGTTTTTGCTAAATTTCTCAACCAGTTTTTTTGAAGTTTCCCACGAACTTCTGGCAAAATCCGGGAGTAATCCGTATTCCTGAATCCAATTTTCAAGGAACGTGATGGTTTTCGGGTCAGCAGGATATCCGCTTCCGATTTCCACACCAGCCTTTTTTTCCAGTTCCTTTACCAGGGCATCCCTCTTTACTTTTGCAAGGATGGAGGCAGCAGAAACAATCGGGTATTTCACATCAGCATTGTGTTCCGAAGTGATTTCTATGGCTTTTGTGTATTTTTTCTTGATATTTTCACCAAAACGGTCTGCTATCACATCCGCAGCATCCACAAAAGCATGGTCGGGTTTGAGTTCTTCAAGGACTTTTGCATAGCAAACCACCATTATCTCGTTCATTGTCATAATTTTGCGAAGTTCATCTATCTGGAACGGGCTGACTTCAAGGATGAAATATTTATCGACCAGCTTTTTTATCTCGACCGCAAGAACTTCCCGTCTTTTAGCAGTCAATTGTTTTGAATCCTTCACCCCGAGTTGTGTGAGGGCATCCAGCTTATTTTCATTAAGAAGCACCCCGGCAACGCACATGGGACCGAGCACAGGTCCTTTGCCAGCTTCATCTATTCCGGAAATCATTTCTATATCCTAAAGCGCTTTGTCATGGGTCGTTATTTCGGTGCCGTAGATATTCTTCATATATTTGAGGGATTGTTCGAAGGCTTCCTCATCCAGTGTGGCTGTGCAATCGCGCGGGACGATTGTCTTATAACCTGAAAAATAAGCATGACCAACGTTATTTTGTACGCAGATATCCGTACTTACGCCGGTGAAAATAAGGGTGTCGGCTCCCGTTTTTTCCAGGATTGCCGGCAGTTCCGTATCCACAAACCCGCTGTACCATCTCTTTTCAATAACGATATCCTTTTTTTCAGGTTTGAGTTCGGGTATGATTTCAGAGCCTTCCGTGCCTTTCATGGCATGTTCTCCCCAGATGTCCATTTCCTTGTCGGTCTGGGTGTGGGAATCACGCAAATATATAACAGGAATGCCCTGCTTTCTTGCTTTTTTTATAAGAGATGCTATGTTCGGGATAATTTCACGGGCGCGGGGGCTTCCCAGTTTTCCTGTGACAAAATCGTTAATCATATCCACAATAATCAGGACTTTTACCATACATGCACCATAATTAATGTTATAGCATGGTTCTTAAAATTTTATGCATATCATTTAAGCAATTTTTTCGGACGGGATAACAGGATTGACAGGATAAAATATTACAAAATCCAGTTCATCCTGTTAATCCTGTCAGATTTTCTTTTTTTAACGGTTATTTATGAACTTGACTATAGCATGCGTTTTATTTAAGACTTTGGTGTATTTAGTGTTGAGTGTGATTATGGAATCGAAGTTTGATAAAAAACAAAACATGAAAGAAAGATTGGAATTTCTTCATTTTTACAGCCAGTGGGTTAAATCAGTACCAAATGAAGTATGGAGCAAACAGCAGGCTGAGTTTATTGACAGTCTTTTTGATAATGCAAAAAATTTTCCTTTAACACCCGAGAAGTACCTGAAATCGATAAGGAGATAGTTTTATTCAGCAGCCACAGGTTCAGCAACCGAAACCGCAGGCGCCGTCCTCGGTGGGTTCTCCTCGATGACCGGTCTCTCCTTCCTGTAGTCCTTAAGTCTCCTGACTATTATCTCTGTTAAAAACAATCCAAGCGCAGCAAGAAGGAAAGGTTCTTTTTCACTCTTCGGTTCCTCTACAGTCCTGACTGCTTTTTCTTTTATATCAAGGAGAAGCAGACCTTCGACATCCTTCTCATCATACACGCGCCCGCCGTTTGATTCTATAACAGAAATAAGCTTGTCATTAAATCCCACATCCCTGTATTCAAGCGGGTAATTCACTGCTATCCCGTATCCTGAAATGTCGTGGAATCCTTCCTTCTCGAGATTTACGGATGATTCGTATGTAGTCGGTCCTGTCCGCGAAAGGTCAAGCGGCGCGCCGTCAAGCTTTACCTGCGGCAGTGTGTTTGAGGTAACCACAACCCTTCCCGGAGTCCCGCCCCAGATGTCCTCAGCCTGTATCACCACGCCTTCCTTCGGGCGCGGGTCGCCTATCGCCCAGTTTATCATCGAAGCGATGAGGCGCGAGTTCTCGCCGCTGTAAACCGCCGAAGCCCATGCAGTATTGCCTGATGGGTTCCCGTTATCCGTGGTGAACGAAGCTACCCTGCCCAACCCGAAGCCCCATGTTGTGAGAATCGGGTCTCCACGTGTAGCGATAGCAACAAGCATGTCAGAACCAAGTTTGGGCGTGACTGGATTATACCCTGTTATCGAGGCTGTGAGATTGATGTATTTTGTGATGAAATGGTCTGGATTAACTACTCGGATGCCAAATTGTTCGATCCCAGGAGTAGGGGTCGGGGTTGGGGTTGCACCAGGTTTTTCTTCTTTTGTAATTTTCAAGCGGTCACCGGGATTGAGGACTTCAACGTGTGTATTTGCATTTATAGCCAATTCTTCATAATTTTCATTTGGTTTTGGATTTGTTTCATACGACGAAAGAATTTGAATGAAACGCATCTGAACTTTTTGAGATATTAAATCTTTGATTTGTTTAATGCCAACCCCCTTATCAACCTGACCATCTGATATGACGATAATAGCCTTCTCACCGCTCACAGAATCTAGAATTTTTAATGCCTTTGCGAATGCCGCATCCAGATTTGTAGGATTCTGAGCACCACCAGGATAAAATTTTTCTATTTGATTTTCCAAATTTATTTTATCAGAAGCACTCGTTATAGGGGTAAATTCGATTGCACCGATTGTTCCACCGAATGCAATTACGCCGACATGACCCCCAAAATCTGATGTATCAACTATCTTTCTTGCATTCGCATTTATATCTGGAAAAGCTTCGTTTACCCCAGGTCCAGTCCCACCTGTTGTACTTCCTGATGTATCCATTAATATAATTATATTCTCTCCACCTTTGAACTCTGCTGCCCTCGATATAATTGGCAGGATGGCTTCAACTGGCGAGTTGTTGTAACTCCCCTTATCATACGCTGCATCCCCGCCAACCACGACAAGTCCACCGCCGCTGCCCACGTATTTGCTCAAAGAGTCGGCGCTCAACTGCCCTGCGCCCTTGTTGTCTATTACTACCGCCTTGTAGGGCGAAAGGTCATCGGGCACGGAGTTGAGGGTTGTAACCTGATACAGGCTGCTTGCGACGGTATAAAGCGGCGAGCCTGTATCAGCGGTCACCGCAAGAACCTTTGGCTTGGGCACAACGAACACGGATTTATAGAATACGTTATTGAGCTTGAACCAGTCCTCGCCGTTTGGGGTTATTGTGGCTGTAACCTTATGCGTTCCCAGTGTATTGAAGGTAGCCGATACCGGAATGACTTTAGTGCGCTCTGTCTGGACAACATTTTTGCTCTCATCAGGTAATTTCACAGATGCGCCGTCTATTTCCACATCAAGACGATAACTTGTCTCATTTCCAGCCTGCCTCACCACGATATTGAAAACGTTCTCATTCCCGATTATAAGGTTCTTGGCGCTTTCTATCTCGACGCTTGCATCGTTATGTATGGGCGCCTGTTTCACAGCAAACACGCGCGTGCCGGTCTTGGAAACAAAGGAGATGGCATCGAACAGGTCTTTGCCGTAATTATTGTTGCCATCGCTCACAAGCACTATGTTGTTATTTCCCTCCGCATCCTGGATAACCTCATCCCCGATTGGTGATTTTATCCCTGCAAACTGCCTCGCTGTGGTCGGGGTTTTTGATTTTATAGCTTCGAATATCTTTCCGCCCGTATCCTTATTGAATAAATCCATGCTCATCGTCTGGTCTGATACGATAGTCACCTTCGGCACCTCATCCCGGACAGAACTTGCGCTCATGGTGAAAGGTTCAGCCAGGGCAATTATAAGAAGGCTCAGGATTATCAAGCGAGATATTATGATGAGCTTCGGAATACCTTTCCTTATCGCATACCAGCCGCCAAGGATTAAGGGGCTTATTAACAGGATAATAAAGGGATTCGCAAACTGCGGGATATCCATTATAACTCACCCCTCCAGCGCAGGTAAACAAGTTCAAGCGCAACAAAGAACATCCCTGCCATGATGAGATAAATATCAAGATATTTTGGTTTTCTGATGGTCTGGACATTATACGAAATTTCCTTCGCGGTTGAAAGATTCAAAGCACCCGCTGCAAGCCCGCCTCCCGCAAGGTTTGATTCCTTTTCATCAAACAGGTTCACGGCGATATCTTTATCCGGCAGTTCATAAATTCCCACTTCATCAAGCAGTAAAAGGTCTGTTGTTACCGTATCTGCAGGGGTTTTCACAGTCTGCGCTGCAGGCAGCTTGATAAACTGTCCGGTTTTTGCATTATATTCACTCACATCCGAGCTTCCGCTTATCCATTCAAGCATCTGTTTAAAGAAGAGCGGATAGCCCGGGTTTGAATGGAAATCATTCCAGACATTTTCATTCAGGGGGTCATAGATATTATCTCCCCGGGGGTCAGCCAGTCCTGAGTAAATCACCATTCCCTTCCCGGATTTCCAGTAAGCCAGCATGACGGATTTATCCCCCCCTTCAACAAGCGATACCGCACCTCTTTTCAACTGTGCCTTGAAATGTTTCTTGACTTCCGTCTTTTCAATGTCAATGCCGCTCGTTATGGTATTTGGGTAGGCAACATTTAAGGAGGTGCTGTTTGAGAGGACGCCAAGTTCAACCGGCAGGATGTCCATGCCCGCCAATCCCGGTGATGCGATAATAACCGCAGTTCCCCCGTTACTGACATAATCCGACAGGGTTTTTACCGCATCCGCCTGAAGGGGAGCGCTCACAAAAACAATATGACCTGAGAGCGAAGGGGTGCTTTTCGGGTCTGCCTTTGTTACCTTTGTAAAAGGAATAAGACCGAGGGCGACAACTGAAGGCGATTTAGCGTTATCGGTGATATACAGGACATCCCGTTTTATTGTTTGTGGAATAATCACATAGGCTGTATTATCCGCCGAAAGCGCATCGTCAATATTCAGGGAAATTTTCGTTTTTCCGGGTTCAAGGTTGCTGATTGCGATATACTCACTTGACTGCCCTTTGATGTTTCTGGTATCTGAAAGCACGCTCCTGCCGTCTGTGGTAACATCTATTTTTACATCCCGCGCATCGTTATTAAAATTTTTAATGACTATCTTATAATCACCGTTAGATTCGAACCAGCCGTCCACTATCCCGATATTATCCGTTCTTCCGCTAATCGTTACAAATTCTACGTTGAGGCCGTTTGCTTCAGCAAGTTTCTTTGCGATTCCCGGGTCATCTCCTATCCAGCTTATGAAATCAGATAAAACCACAATCCTCCCGCCCTCGGGAAGCATCCTTCTGCCAAGGAGAATAGCGCTTGCCATGTCGGTGCTTGTGGCTTTAGCCTTTAACTTTTTAAGCGCGTCTGCGACACTGCTTGACGGCGCTTCTTTCATAACCATCACAGGCACATTTTCAGCGAGAATCAGGGTGTTCTTTGCCGAGACAAACTTATTCGCTTCCACAACTGCCCTATCAAACTTCCCATCAGCCTGCATGCTGGCGGAAGCGTCAAGGATTATCACGGTTGAACCGCCACCAGCTTCTTCATTTGCCATGATATAAGGCGCAGCCACCGCAAGAGAGACTAAGATAAGCACGAGCAGTTGTATCAGGAAAAGCGGGTCCTTGAGGAATTTCCTGAAAATATTTAGCCGTTTTTTCTTTTCAATGTCAAAAAGGAACATGAGGGAAGGGATTTTTAATTTCTTCGGTCTTGGTCTTAAAAGATATATGATTATAAGCGGGATGATAGAAAGCAGCGCATAAAGCCCTATCTCATTGGCGAATTGCATCGGGTTTGCATATAATAGGTCAAGTATGCTCATTTTCTACCTCTATTTTTCAATAATATTTTCAAGAACAGTGTAAACATTTCAATCAT
>JAPZAN010000228.1 GCA_027460605.1 Candidatus Methanoperedens sp. | reverse complement strand
CGGCTGTGGGACAGAATTAAGTGGGGTACAAGTTTAACAAATTATGCCAGACACCAGTACAGGTTAAAGCAGTACTAATCCTATCATCCCTTTTTTGTCCCACCGTCCATCCAAACCCTCTCTTATCTGCTGAAAATCCAGACTCAGAATTATTTCGGAGAAAATATTGTCCAAGGTAAGGAATCGTATCATTTACAAACTCCTTCATTGTATCTTTCCATTTCCAGGAACCCCTCAAAGTCGCATTTTTTCTCGGAATGACATAGACCTTTGCTTTCCCGAATCTATCCACATAAGAAGGAAAGCTGTAATATTTATCAAGCCTCACACTATCGATTTCTACATCAATGTGTTTTAGCATTTCCATTGCTCTGTTGAAAGCTTCTTTTTCACTCTTTAAGCTCATTCCAAATGCTACATACATCCTGGATTGAAGATCAAGCAACTTGAATGAATAAACGAAAGCCTTAGTCCCGGAATACTCCTTTGCTTTATCCTTTCGTTTCTGTGTTTCAGAGGCATAGTGCTTCGTTACAGTCAATGAATAGCCAGTCCCATCTCCGCAAGCATGAATGTTCTTAACCCCTTTTGTCTTTAAAATCAGCATGTTGAGGTTGTAAATTGCCATTTCTACATCAGGATTTGAATATAAACGTTCTACAGTCTTATAGCTGACATCAATTCCTGAGAGGAGAGAAAATAAAGCAAGCATTGATGCCATTCTTCTGTTGCTTTCCCCAAAAAGTTCTTTCAGCAGGAGGATAATGACTCTCTGTTTGAGTTCAAGATCTGGCGGTCTTCCGAGACTTCTATGAATTTCAATATTGGTTGCTTCATTTATTAAAGGTTCAAGGTTACGGATTGCTCCTTTTACCCGATTCATCAATTGCTGTTCATATGTTCGCCAATCGCGTTTCTTTTGTTCCTTGTTCTCTTTGTACTGTTTGAGCAAAAATTCGTCTATATCTTTTAGCCTTTTTCTTATTTCCTCACTTCTCATCATTGTTCCTAATATGTCCGCAAAGTATATAAGTATTTACATGTATATACTATGCCATGAGAGAAATTAAAGCGGTTGTGGGCGGAAAGCTGACAATTAAAGATAATGTTGAAGAGATATACGAGAAGAGAATAACACCTTATGGAAATGGGGCTAAGATAGATGCCCCTAAAAAATACATTGGAAAAAGGGTATTTGTAATCATCTTAAAGGATGGAAATGTTTGATATTGGGGCATTCTTTTATTTTTGTCCCACAGCC
>JAPZAN010000227.1 GCA_027460605.1 Candidatus Methanoperedens sp. | reverse complement strand
GGGTTCCCGTCTCCACTCCTGCCGTCTTTCCCACATGAGTTCCCCAACATCGGATTCATCCGGTTTTTTCCATGCGTCCCTGATGTACGCGTACATTGATTTCATTGTATTCTCCTTTATTGTTTTATGGTTCAGCCTTATAAGGCCACATCCCTGCGGGATTTTCTCCCGCCGCTAGCTGGCTTAGACAATGTCATTGTAATTAAAGATTTCTTATAGTTCTTATAAACAAACAGTACTCTGGCATTTTCATTTTTCCAATACTTTTTAAATAATTTTTAATTTTTACCCCAACGTATTTAAAGCTTTAAATACCCTATAAAAAGGTGATGAGTATGGTAAATTCAACCGAAGCCAAAAAGACTATAAAAATAGAAAATGTTGTTGCATCGACCGCTATTGGGGCAAAACTCGACCTTAATGAAGTTATAAGTGTTCTTGAAGGCGCCGATTATAATAAAGAGAGATTCCCGGGTGTAGTTTACAGGACGACATCCCCGAAAACCGCGGCTCTTATTTTCGGAAGCGGCAAGATTGTTTGCACAGGCGCCAAAAGTATCGCGGATGTGAGCGTTGGTCTTTCCAAGGTTTTTGAAAAACTGAAAGCTATGGGTGTTCATATCACGAAGAAACCTGAAATAACGATACAAAACATTGTAGCTTCCGCGGATCTTGGAAGGGTGCTGAACCTGAATGCTATCGCTATCGGTCTTGGGCTTGAGAACATAGAATATGAACCGGAACAGTTCCCGGGTCTTGTTTACCGGTTATCCAATCCGAAAGTAGTAATGCTGTTATTCGGTTCGGGAAAACTTGTAGTAACAGGCGGGAAGAAACCCGAGGATGCCGAGGCGGCAGTTGAAAAGATTGTAGTGGAACTTGACGGATTGGGGCTATTATAGACCAAATCTTCAAGTTTCTTTTCTTTTTTCAGATAGCCAGTGAACCATTTGTATAGAGATTATCAAAAATACAAGAGTAATTATCCCAAAAAAGAATCTTATAGATGAATCAGACGCGCCAAACGGGTTGACCGGGTGCATTATTTTTCCCGCACTAAGCATCAATAAAAATACAAGCGATGACAATGCTATTCCGAGAACAGACTTGATTTTGTCGTTTCCGGAAGCAGTTGATAGGAAATAAACGCTTAATGATATAAGGGATATTATAATTATAACTTTTAATCTCGGTTCATTCCAATAAATACCGCCCCATGCAAGTTCAGAAGCAATGTTTCCGACAATGGCGGCAGATAACCAGAACACAA
>JAPZAN010000226.1 GCA_027460605.1 Candidatus Methanoperedens sp. | reverse complement strand
AAATTTCATACCTGCTTCACCCGTTTCAATGTAATTTTGTCATTTTCAATTTCGACATCAATCTCTGCACCTTTTTCAAGTGGTAAAGGAAACTGTGAATCGCTTACTATCTTTGATTCGATAAGCACTTTGAAACTGCCCGCTGGTGGGATTGCTATAATTCTCCCTTTTCCCTTTATCATCGTGACCTCCTAGGGAACTGTAATAGTTAATAATTACGTACCTGTATTTATACCTATCTCAGTACCTGTTAAATTTTTTTTCTTCCTTCGAGATAATTATCTTTTTGATATCATGCCAGGTGATAAAAAGAGGGTCGGAGTTATCAGACGGCTCAAAATAAACGCCGATGGAATCCGCATGTTTCAGTATCCCGGTGTGTATCGAATCCGAACATGTTTGTACCTGAACTTTCCTGTTGACAAATACGCCAAGATAAACTTTAGAAGATTTCTCCTTTGGATAGGCTGGTTGTTTAAACATGTCATTATAGACTGGTGAGATAACAAGGTCGGGCAGGGCGGGTATCAATTTAACAAAATAATTAAAAAATTTATGTGAATCATCAAGGAAGACCACATCCGAAATCAATGGGTTGGTTTTTACTTTGTCCTGGATAGATCTATAATCCTGCATAATACTGACCAATGCCCCGACCTCATAATTATCCTCCGATACTTATTCATTTCCAGAAGTTTCGATTTGAGTTTTAAAATGTCTGCTGCTTGGACAATTGCCAGAGATTTCATTTCAGTTTCCACGTATATTTAAATTGAATACAAAAGATACATATATTATATCTTTTATTTACCAGTCCCTCGTTTTAACGTGTTTACTCTATCCATGTAATAAGAATAATTACGTTGATAAATAGATTTTGTAATTGTTCTCATGATTTGCCCCTGCAAAACAGGTCAAATAAATATCCCTTTATACCATTACTGAGATTAAGCTACATAAATGCCAGATAAAAACCACAAATATTTTGCGGCCCATAAAGAAATAACATCCGTAGCAAGGCTCTCTATTTATTCCAATTCTTTATTACTTATAATGAAACTCGCTGTGGGCATCTTAATAGGTTCAATAAGCATACTCTCAGAAGCCCTCCATTCAGGCATAGACCTTCTTGCTGCTATAATAGCCAATTATTCTGTTAAGAAAGCAGGACAGCCTGCAGATGATGAACACAAGTTCGGGCATGGTAAATTTGAGAATGTATCCGGTACCGTGGAGGCAATTCTCATTTTCGTAGCAGCAATAATCATACTTTATAAATCAGGTGAAAAAATACTGGGAAATGATGGGTTTGAATTCGAGCTAATAGGAATCGGTATTGTCGTCATGGGTATCTCTGCAATTGTCAATTTTTATGTGTCATCAAGAATCATGAAAGTGGCAAAGAAAGCCGAATCAATTGCCCTTGAAGCAGATGCTTATCACCTTACTACGGATGTATATACCTCGATAGGTGTTTTCATAGGTCTTATTCTCATTCAGATCACAAAGAACCCTATTTTTGACCCGGTACTGGCCATAATTGTGGCTCTTATTATTCTCAAAGCATCGTACGACCTGACAAAACGCTCAGTCTCAGGAATTATGGACGTGAAACTTTCAGATAAGGAAGAAAATATCATCAAATCCATAATCGCAGAGCATTACTCGGAGTTTGCTGAATATCATGATTTACGCACAAGGATGTCTGGCGCCGAGCGGTATGTGGATTTGCATCTTGTTGTGCCCAAAAACCAGCAGGTTGTGGAGGCGCATGAATTCTGCGACCATCTTGAAAAGGATATAAAGGAGCAAATCCCAAATCTTTCGATATTGATTCACATCGAACCATGTGAGGCGGACTGTGAAATATGCAGGAAGCTGGATGTGTGTAAACTGCCAAACAACCCTGCTGATTAAATATTCTCAGATATTATAAGAACCATTTTGCATTATAACATCCTATTAAGCGCCTCTCTTGCAGGCATGCCCACTGTAATACCAAGCTTCTTAGCAGTTTCGGAAACATCCTGCGCTTTTGCATTCAAAACATCTTCAAAGGTTCTTACTCCTGTCACCCGCACAGCCACGTCCCCCAGCTTATTGGCAACATCCATATTAAGATACCCGCACATAACAAAGCCGCACCCGGCCCTGATAACAAGAAGCGGGGCATTTTCCATGTCCATCTTTAAACCAAGAGCGCTCCCCTTTTCAAGCTTAATATGTTCAACTAGCATGAATCATACGTGGCTTTACCGATAGAAATATTTTATCATGGCGCCAATCTTATATGGCTCTTGTAACATGGACAATATAAATAAGAACTTAAAGATTGCAATAATCCTCACAACCCTCATTTTTTTCCTTGAATTTGCAGGGGGAATAAGATCCAACAGCCTTGCCCTTCTTTCGGATGCAGCCCATGTATTTATGGATATGGTGGCGCTGGTTCTTACCTATGGAGCAATAAAAATATCCTCCCGCCCATCTAACAGGAATGTAACATTCGGTTACCACAGGTTTGAAATTTTTGCTGCGCTAATCAATGGATTAACAATTCTCGGGATTGCCGTATTAATCTTTTATGAAGCTTATGGAAGGATATTGAGTCCACCCGAGGTAAAGGGTGCTGAAGTGCTGGTAATAGCCAGTGTGGGACTGGTTGTGAATATGTGGGTGGCTTTAAAATTGCGCGGGCATCATGACCTCAATATCAAAGGGGCATACCTGCATGTAATCGGGGACGCCCTTGCATCCATCGGGGTGATAGCGGGAGCCCTCATCATCATTTTCACAGGCAAAACAATTGTTGACCCTGTGCTTAGCATTTTATTGGGTATCATGCTTTTGTACGGTTCTCTCAGGCTCATTTTCGGCTCAGCCCGGATTCTCCTCGAGTTCGCTCCCGTGCATGTTGATGCTGAGAAATTAAAAGAAACAATAATGCAGATAGAAGGCATAAAAGGAGTTCATGATATTCATATATGGAGTATTTGCTCCAATATCCATGCTATGAGCGCCCATGTACTTGTGGACAGGATTCATGTCCAGCAGACCGAGGTATTAATAACCAGAATAAGCGAGATCGTAAAAGAAAGGTTTCGGATATTGCATACTACACTGCAATTTGAATGTGCCGAATGCGCCCCCGTGGAGATAGGGCATGAGGATTACCATTAAGAAAAATTAAATTTCTTTGTTCCCGTTAAATGCGCTTTTAACAAGCATAACCCCGGATGCGATATCGAATTCTATTGTCCTGCCGTAATTTCCCCCGGTATCGCTTGCTACAATCGGAAGTTTCAAATCTTTAAGTTTTTCCCTGACGGCTTCAACATTTCTTGCCCCTATCTGCATGTCCGCTTCTTTGAAGCTGAACATGCTTGCCCCGCCGGCTATCTTGGTTTCTATCCTGTTCTTCAAACATCCCTTTTGAAGCATCATCTCAACAGCCTTTTCGATGGCCGTATCCGCAAATTTCAAAGGATTGTCTTTATTTTTTGATTCTTCTATTGCGGGAAGTAATATATGGGCAAGACCTCCGAATTTTGCCACCGGGTCGCGAAATGAAACCGCTACGCATGAGCCAAGTCCAATTGTTACAAGCACTGCCGGGTTATGAACAACGACAAGGTCTGCAATTCCGACGATAATCTTCTCTTTGGCCATATCCATAATGTAATATATATTATTCTTTAACGTAATAAGGTTTACTGATAACTATGATTATAATGATGGTACTTACCAAAGCCTACTCAAAACCGTTGGTAACTTTTTTCTCACCTCTTAAGTCAAAAAGCACACCTTGCAGCAAGCTGTGGGGTATTCAATTTAAAGCAAATGTTGTACTTGCTCCGCTGCTTTTTTTCCAGAGGATATGGCGGCTGACATCCCATATGGCATGAGATGGTGACTATCCACATGAGTATAGTCACCCGCTAAAAAAACGCGCTGTGACGGATGTATTTTTTCTATAGCCCAAGCACCATAACTTTCCTCCGAAATAATCGGGCTAATCATGTCCCAATGATGATGGTCGGCAAATTTTATTTGTTCCTCCCTAAAGTTGCCAAAACCCAAAGCATCAAGAGTTTGCAACGCCATTTTCACCATTTCTTTTGCATGCAATTTACGTACAGGTACGGATTTAATTCCCATGAAGTAAAAGTATAACAATACCAGACCATCAACAGCCGTTTTCTGCCGCACAACGGTACTGGTAGCAAGATCCGGGGTAGCAATGTACGAAAACTCAGGAATTAGGTTTTCCGGTATTGCTAAAACGCACAGACTTCCTGTGCCGTAACGAATTCCATCCAAAAAAAATCTGCTGGGGCTTTCTACACGGGCGATAACGCGAGATGCTTCATGGGCTGGTATCGAGCAAATAACGGCCTTTGCAGAAAGGTGCTTAATTTGCCCCCCTTCATTGACAATAACAACAACATTTTGTCCTTGATCATCGATACTAAGTACCTGCACCCCGCAACGAAGCCGCGATGATATACCTTCAATCAAGCCAGCAATCAACGCTCCATTGCCGGTTTCATAATGTCCCATCTGAAATACTTGAAAGGCATCAAGCCTCCTTTGAGGAATATATTCACCTATCTCACCAGGGTGAATCAACTGAAAAAAAGCATTTAACAACTCGTACGATGGCGGCGAAAGGTCGAATATATCAGTTGCGCCTCCATTGACAAAAGCAGTAATCTCTTCGATCTCAAGGTTTCGAAAATCAATTTTTTCAAGACAATCCACAACACTTTTGCCAAACCAGGTGCGTCCTTTCAAACAGACTCCAATCATGCCATATTCTTCGATTAGTGGTGGTGGAGCGATTCCTGTCGGCAAGGATGTCGGTTCAATAGCAAAAACTGCTCCGATTTCATAGCTTACTCCCATTTTTTCACGGGTAAGCACGCGCCCTCCGGCATTCGTTTTTAGTTCAAGCACGATAATGTCTTTATCACGCAATGCGTATGCTGCGTAAAGCCCGGCCAGTCCGGCGCCGACAACTATTACCTCCTTGCATTCGTCTTGAAATCTTTCCATTTGATCCCTTGCTAATAATACAAATTAAATGTGTGATATTCACCCGCATTGATATCATCAATATCCATGGCAATAATAATTTTAGTTGATCCTATGGCAGAAAAAGCAGTTGAAAGCTGTTTGGATCCTATTTTAGCTATAAAGTCGGAAGCATCGTAAGGAATCATATGTACCGAAGCGCCAACTTTATCTGTGGAAAAGCCAAAACTGACCCGGTGGCAACGCTCTAATAACATTGTCACTTTTTCTCCAACTATATCTCGCAGCAGTGCGCTCTGTTCGCGAATCTCATAATCATGCATAACAGGATAGACCTTTAAAGCCGATGCCCCAGAAAAAACGAAATCAAACCCGAAAACGAATCCCTTGTGAATCTTAAGGCGACGAGCATTGGGTGAAATACCTGCAAAGCCAAGAGCACGTGTTTCCATAGCCGGGTAATCTCCCACAATGTGCCACAGTTTGATTCTCGATGAGGCAATATCCGGTCTCAGGTC
>JAPZAN010000225.1 GCA_027460605.1 Candidatus Methanoperedens sp. | reverse complement strand
AGGATTAACAAGATGCGTATATCCTGTCCATCCTGTTATCCTGTCAGAAAAGCGCATAGATGATCTGCCAAACTTGAAATTATGGAAAGAACATACTATAATAGAAGATAATCGGAGGAAAATCGATGAAATTAAAAGATGTTGAAATTATAGTCATGAGCGATGAAGAATACGGAGAGCACCTGAACAAGTTGTTTGAAAGGGTCAGCCGCGGCGAGATACATGAGCCTGAATCCCATCAGATTTTAGCGCGCACGGCAGAGGATATTGGAAAGATACTGACACGCGAACGCCTGCGCTTACTTTCGGTTATCAGGGAAAAGAAACCGGAATCCATAAGCGAACTGGCAAGGATGTTGAAGCGCAAGGAATCCAATGTGCACAATGACCTGACTTTTTTAGAAGGTATAGGTCTCCTTGAGCTGAAAGAAAGTAAGAATCGGAAAGCGCCTGTTGTTGATTACGATGCGTTGCATATTACCGTTCCGCTGACAGCGTAGGGCACAAATTATATCTAGAGAATGCAAAAGCCCTGGGAATTTTAAAGGATTTTGCTGCATGAACTCCCAGGAGGCTGGGTGTGGACGAGGCTTTAGAATCTGGATATATGGATTAAAGTTCTTCCCATTCTTCCAGAGCCATTATTCTTCCGATGAGTTTCTGCAATTCTTTGATCATCATTTTAAGCTGCGGGACTGAATATTCATCATTGCCTGGAATTGTTAGAACTTTGGCGCCATATCGCATATAAAAATGTCGTCCGCCAGGTTCAGGCGGATTGAAACCCAATTTTACCAGTTTTTGGATAAAAACTCTGCGTTTACATGGTTTCCATTTAGGCATGAGCCGCAGCCTCATTGCCTTGTGGGATACCTGCATTGATATCCAGACTATCTATCACGGGCAACGTATCGCCGTGCCGTATTTTGACTATGAGCCAGCCTTCAAGGACTGATTCAAGTTCTTTCTGGCACTCAAAAAGCGTCTTCCCAAAAGCGATAACACCCGGACATTGCGGTATCATGCCGGAAAAGCTGCCATCTTCAAGCTTATCGTATTGCGCTTTGCTTAACGCTTTGTTAATATAATCTATAAGCATCAGGATCACCAATTTTGCATTCTGTATTATAACTTATTATCTTGATATACTTTTTTATACATAGCGGTATCTTATTAACATCTCGGGGTTGAAGATGATGAAAAATAGGGATTTGCAGGATGCTGAAACGCAAGGAATCAAATGTGCATAATGACCTGACTTTTTTGGAAGGTATGGGTCTCCTTGAGCTGAAAGAGAGTAAGAATCATGTCAGGAAAGCGCCTGTTGTTGATTACGATGCGCTGCATATTACGGTGCCGCTGACTGCGTAGGGCACAGAGTGTCGTGAATCGGCGGGGGCATCGGCGCGGGGGTGTGAGAGTTTCTATCGGTTATTCGTTGTTTCGGCTTTTCTTGTTTTCAGGAGCATTTGAAAATCTATAGTTTGCAGCCCAATCTATCTCCACCAAATTAAAATTGAGTGCGTTCCATTTTGTAGTATATACACATCATGCTACTCTAAATTCTCATTGATAGGAACTATAAGTTAAACATTTTTCATTTGTATGATCGGAAATAACTTCAAATCTAATATTATCTTCTGAACCATAGCTTTCTTTAAAAAACATTTCAATTATATGTTTGTGGGAAATAATAGTCTTAATTTGACTATCTTCATCATTAGGAAGTGGTAAATCCTTAAACGCATGAAAGTATATGTCCATATTTTCAAAAATTACGGTATCAGGATGTTTGACAAATAATTTTTTTAGATAATTAATAACATCCGATGGCTTTTCTCCTCCACGAATTATGCACATCATTGCTGTTCGAACGTTTTCAGGTAATTTACCAGTGCCAAATTCAGGTAACAAATCTTTTCCTTTAAGCCTCACAGGTTCCGAGGTTTTAGCAACAATATGAGTAAAATTGCTTAAAACTTCCTTCTCTATTTCATTTAATGACTTCTCTTTTTTAAACAATTTATCAAATATTCCCATTCTATACCTCCATTATTTATACTGTATTTATCCCTTCTTAAAGTAATCCATGACTTCCTTTGCCATCTTATGATTTGGGTCATAATTTAAAACCATTTGAAATGTTTCTTTTGCTTTTTCGTTATTTTTCAAATTGAGGTAACACGCCCCTTTCCAAGCTAAGGCATCAATATACCCCTCGGAGCCAGATGATGCATGTAAACAAAGTTTATCAAAAACTTGTAGAGCTTGATTCATCTTTCTTTCAGAATAGTCAACACCAAGAACCATTTTATCCGCATCACGTGCATAGCCCATCATATCCTTTGCAAGGTCATAGAGAAGAAGGAAATCACTTGGTGTAATTGTATCATTATTCCACTTAAGCATTTCCATTAGTTTCTCATCGCAAACCTCGGCATCCAGCCACTTTTCTTTCTTTCGGAGCCATCTCGATAACTCTAGAACTTTAGTTCTGTGATAGGAACCTGTTCCCCATGGATTGTGATGTGTAGCCAGCCCTTGGAGATCGACAGCTCGAATAATTGTTTGTAACTTCTCTGAAGTATACTTATTGATAAATGACTCAAGATCCTGACTTACTTTAATAGAGTAAAATTCTTGTAGTCCAGATTGTACCCACTTTTCGTTAGCCTCAGGTTTCTTAAACTCCAAGTCCTTCCTATCTATTCCCTCTAATGCTTCAATAAGAGTGGGACGCTCCGTTATTCTTTTCCTAAACAACTTATCAAATATACCCATCTTAATACCTCCTTTGCTCCAAACTAAACAACTTTTCCAACTATTTCTATTTTATCACCTACACCTACTTATAACATCACCTGTCCAAGTTAATCCCTTTTTTCCCATTTAAAGGTTTCTACCCGAATAAGTTTATTGTTGCGTTTTTCCCACTAACAAAAAGGAATTATATGGAGAAAAATACAAAAGAGATTATATTAGGAACAAGTAAAATAGACCCACGATTTCGAGTAACTCTCGTTCAGCCAATTCCTAAACTGTTGAATGTAAGGGTTGGAGACTTGATAGTTTTCGTACAAAATGAGAAAGGAGAGATTATAATAAGGTCATCGTCGATTTCTAAGCTTAAAACTCCATGAAACATGCTTACCTACATATATACGAAAAATACAAGCGTTCCATTTATCAGAAAAGTGCGCCACCTGTTTTCGTGTGGTGTTATAAATAGAATGCAATTCAAGTAAAGGCGATGATGAAACATCAGCAAAAATTTATATTTCATTTTTTATAGTTTCATACGTGCCCCAATCTTATCGCCATGACTGTTATGCTGTTCTCGATATAAGCCAACGGATGCACGAGAACGCCTATCGTTGCAATCACAAACCCCGGACTTAATGCCATGTCCGTCACATAGCGATTTTGCATGACAGTTACCCTGGAATCCTCCTCGCCATATCCCAATAATACTTCAACTTGCAGCTATGCTCTATCTGCGCCGTGACAAAATAAGCCTCCTCAATCGTCTTCCCGGCAGCAAACGTGCCGTGCGCAAAAACGATAACGCCTTTGTGGTCTTTTAGCGCTCCCGAAGCGTTATCCGCAAGTTCTTTTGTACCGAAGCCGCCCCTCACCACCGGAATCTCATGCAGGACATACTGCCCTTCGCTGTCAGGAGGTATTATCTTATCATGCCCAAGCAGCGATTCAATGACCGAAAATGCGGGATGGGCATGGATAACCGCAAGCGCCTTAGTATTTTTATAAATCGCCCTGTGAATCGGGCTTTCAGATGAAGCGATACTGTCATGGCTTGAAAGCTTATCAATATCCACCGCCACAACGCTGTTTTCCGTTATCTCATCAAGGGCGCACCCGCTCTTTGTGATGAGCATCCGACTTGCGGCGCGCACGCTCATATTCCCGAAATGCGATTCCACAAGCCCGCGCTCCACGAGTTTTTTCCCGAATTTTGCCATATCCTGCCACTTTGAATATTCAATCATATCTATAGCATGGTCTTAAATTTACATGATTTTTGACGGGATAACAGGATTGACAGGATAAAATATACAAAATCCAGTTCATCCTGTTAATCCTGTCAGATTTTCACTTTTTTACGGTGATTTATGAACTTGATTATAAATCCAATTTTCTTCAATGAATTTTCAAACATATTTATTTCCTCTTGAAAAAAAGCCACGAATCCTTTCCCTTGAACTTAGTTTTTATTAAAGCATACCTGCCGGTTAATTTCCTGCCCCTTAACTCAAAGAGCAGCTCATTATCTTTCTCGTTCTCAAGAATGAACTCGCCTTTATCCCATATCCGCACAGCCCCTGCGCCGTACATACCTTCCGGTATCGTCCCTTCAAAATCAGCATATTCAAGCGGATGGTCTTCTGTCTGGATTGCAAGGCGCTTTGTGCCCTCTTTGACCGGCGGCTCTTTGGGAACAGCCCATGACCGAAGCACTCCTCCCATCTCAAGCCGCAGGTCATAATGCAGATGCGAGGCATCGTGTTCATGAACTACGAAAATATTTCCAGAGCTTTGTTTGGCGCCGCCTTTCGGCTCGGGCGACTTTGAAAAGTCCCTCAATTTCTTGTATTCCTCAAGCGGCATAACATCATCCGAAAGTAAACGCGCTCGGGCAGACCTTATTCAAAAAGCATACATCACACTTTGGTTTTTTTGCGATGCAAATCTCCCTCCCATGATGTATCAGCCGAAGCGCAAAAATATCCCACTCGCCTTTTGGGATAATCTTCATCAGGTCTTTTTCAATTTTATCGGGATCTGTATTCTGTGTAAGCCCAAGCCTTGCTGAGACCCTTTTCACATGCGTATCCACTGCAATCCCCTCGCGCTTCCCGAAAGCGCCTGATAATACGATGTTCGCCGTCTTTCTGGCAACTCCCGGCAATGTGATAAGGTCTTCCATCGTGTCAGGTACTTTTGAATTGAAATTTTCAACCAGAATCCCGCACAGTTTTTTGATGTTCTTTGCCTTGTTCCTGTAAAAACCGGTTGAGTAAATGTCTTTTTCAAGCTCTTCCTGTGGGGTTTTCACATAATCCTGCGGCGTCCTGTATTTCTTGAAAAGAGTTTTTGTGACTTTATTTATCTGCTTATCAGTGCTTTGCGCCGAAAGGATGGTAGCAACTAGGAGTTCAAGGGGATTTGAAAAATCAAGAGCTATCTTTACATCCGGATACTCTTTTTTCAACTGCGCAATAATCTCATCGACTTTATCCATGTTTTCTATTATAAATTGCAAAATAGTTAAGAGTTTTGACCGATATGTATAAATTACAGTATTGTTAAATTAAAACATAACATATAATTCAAGGGGAGGTAAAATTTATGGCAAAGAAAACAAAATCCAAATCCACCAAAAAGCCTGCTTCTTCAAAAAAGAAGTAAAATTGTAGCAAAGACTACCACGTCCAAACCTGCAAAAGCAAAGAAGGGAGAGATTTATTACTGCGAAGTTTGCGGAAGCGAGGTAGTCTGCGTAGAAGACAGCGCGAGGTCAATTCTCTGTTGTGATGAGCCAATGTGCTTGGTCTGCTGATAATAGTGTAAATCTTTTATTTATTTTTACTTTTTTTAACGCATAGGAATTTATAAACACATCTTCTTATCCCGCTATTGAATAGATAAGTTGATTTCATATTATTTTATTCTGAATTATCAATCCCGGTCAGATAATTAACCACGGAGGACACAGAGAGCACAGAGATTTGTTATTTTTTTCTCTGTGTCCTCTGCGTTCTCTGTGGTTTTTCAATAATTACTTAATCTCCCACCTGCTCCGGTATTTCAATCCTGAAAGTTCGCTGCAATCCACTCCTTTTTTCTGTATCAGGATTTTGAAGGTATCACCCATCTCCATCATCAAGGTCTTCACCGGCAGCATTTTTTTTAGATAATTTTCAGGTTCATTTTCCTGCAATTTTTTCAGGTATTCTTCAATCCCAAGCCCAATCAGGAAATGCGACTGGTCTGTGAAACCGCATAGTTCCAGCCCGTTTTCGCGTCCCCAGTATTCAAGCGCCGAGAAATTCACATGAGTAGTAATATCCTGCTCTCCGATATGCTCAAACGGCGTCTCATTCGTGGTATGCTTATAATAGCACATCAGCGTCCCCCTGTTCCTGTATTCCTGGTATAATTCAAAAGACGGGTAGCCGTAATCTATTGTAATGACAAATCCAACGTTCAGAGATGCCACGATTTCTTTTATCCATTTTATAGCATCAAGGTTTACCTCTGTCCTGTATCCCTCTGGCAAAACCACTCCAAGTTCATCAAAATAATTTTTTAGTTCGCATGATGCGGTTTTTAGTATCTCAATAAAACCATTCTCATAATCAACAAAGACTTCCATCAGTTCTTTTTCCATCACAACAAGGTGCACGGGAAACGCATCCACAAGCTCGTTGGAATAAATGCATCCCCGAATTCCCCGAAGCTCTTCTATAGAATCATGCCAGGTAACTTTTTCTTTTAATCTCTTTTTTTGCTCTTCGCGCATTGCCGGGCTTTTTTCGATTATGCAAAAATTCAGGTTTTCATACAGTTCCTCATTTTTTTTTAGATATGTGAGGACATCGCATGAAAGAAGACCCATGCCCGCCCCCATCTCCACGACTGTGAACTCTTTCCAGCCAAGGATGCGCCACATCTCTTCAAGCTGCCTGCCTATTATTTCCCCAAAAACCGGTGTCAGGTTGGGACTTGTATAGTAATCGCCGCGCTTTCCGATTTTTTCTCTGGAAGAGGTATAATAACCAAACCGGGGATAATACAATGCCATTTCCATAAAATCACGAAAAGAGATAGGGCCATATTCCCGGATTTTTTCTTTAATGATTTCAGACAAGGACATTATACTTGTATTTACTTGCCTGTGTAATAAATCCTGTATATCTTCCCTGCATTATCATCGCTCACAAAAAGCGACCCGTCGTTCGCGACGATTATATCTACTGGTCCAGCAAAAACTTCTTAACTTTAATTTGAAAAAACGGCTTTTCTTACGGCTTCAATGGTTGCATCGATTTCTATGGGTTTGGGGCACACCGCAAGCACATGCTCGGAATCCTTAAGCAGATGCCCTGTCGTCACGCAAACAACACATTCATCAGGGTCAATAATCCCAAGGTACACGAGTTTCCGAAGCCCCGCAATAGAGGATGCGCTTGCTGGTTCAACCCCGATTCCTTCAAGACATGCAAGTTCTTGCTGCGCCTTAATGATCTCCTCGTCAGAAACCGTCTCGGCTGTTCCGCCTGATTCTCTTATTGCGGTCAGCGCTTTTATGGCATTCACCGGGTTGCCGATGCGGATTGCTGTCGCTACGGTCTCAGGTTTGCTTTCCGGAGTTATCACCGCTGCATTACTTTTAATGGCTTTTACGATCGGGCTTGCGCCTTCGGCCTGGATGCCGGTCATTTTCGGAATGCTGTCGATGAGGCCAAGACGTTTTAGCTCCCTGAATCCTTTGTAAATCGCCGTGATATTGCCTGCATTCCCGACCGGAAGAATAAGCCTGTCAGGAGCCTTCCATCCCAGCTGGTCTGCAATCTCAAAAGCGATGGTCTTTTGCCCTTCAAGACGGTACGGGTTCACGGAATTCAGGAGATAGAACCCTTCCCTGTCGCAGAGGTCGCGAACGAGTTTTAGGGCATCATCAAAATTTCCACGGATGCTTAACACCTTTGCTCCGTGCATGAGCGCCTGTGCTAATTTACCGAGAGCCACCTTCCCTGAAGGCAGGAGCACGACTGCCGGAACACCTGCCCTTGCGCCGTAAACAGCAAGCGAAGCCGATGTGTTCCCTGTGGATGCGCATGCTACGGTTTTCATGCCAAGTTCAAGGGCTTTTGTAACGCCCACGGTCATTCCCCTGTCCTTGAACGAACCGGTGGGATTCATCCCCTCATGCTTGACATAAAGGTCTTTTAGACCAATGCTTTCTGCAATCCTGTCAACGCGATAGAGCGGCGTCCCGCCTTCTTTCAGGGATATGGGCTCCCTGCTTACCGGAAGAAGCGCCCTGTATTTCCAGACAGAAAGGGGACCTTTTAAGTCTTTTTTGGTGAGATTAATTTCTGAATAATCATAAACGACATCGAGAAGACCACCGCATGTACATGTGTATATGACTTCGGTTTCAGGATACTTTTTGTGGCATTCGATGCACTCGAGGTGGTACATAGAGGTACTCAATAGAATTATATGGCTTATAGGTTACTCTATGGTTTGTTTGTTATCATGTTTTGTAAGCGCAGTTGTTAGGTTTTATTGCGAACGATAGGATTTTCATGCTTGTAAAGGCGATGGGAAGCCGGAACGATATATCAAAACCTGAAAATCAGGCGCGTATCTTGTAGGAAGATTAGAAAGTACCCGGATATCTTGCGCCCTAAATAATCGAGGTTCACATATAGAAATACTTAACTCGGATTGAAGATTAAAGGATACCTGCATGAACAACAGATTTGCTGACAGGATGAAGACAACCCGTAAGTCCTTCATCAGGGAGATATTGAAAGTTACCCAGCAGCCGGAAGTGATATCATTTGCCGGCGGGCTTCCGAATCCCGGCTTTTTCCCGGTGGAAGAAATTGCAAGAGCTTCCACAAAGGTTTTGGCGCAGGATGGCAGGAATATTCTTCAATACAGTACGAGTGAAGGATATTTACCTTTGAGAGAGTTCATTGCTGAAAGATATCTCAGGAAGAACGGGTTAAAGATAGAACCTGACGATATATTAATTACTAACGGTTCGCAGCAGGGCATTGACTTAATCGGAAAGGTTTTTTTGAACAAAGGAGACAGGGTTGTTATCGAAAGACCCGGATACTTGGGAGCAATTCAGGCATTTTCTATCTTCGAACCAAATTTTCAATCCGTTCCTCTTCTCGATGATGGAAT
>JAPZAN010000224.1 GCA_027460605.1 Candidatus Methanoperedens sp. | reverse complement strand
TCGCACTTTTCTTGCCTTTTTTAACAAAAGTGTTGAGGTAGTCTATTTCTTCATCAGGGAGTGTTATTTTCTCCATGTAAGAGAAATGAGAGTATAGGTTTATAAATATTGTCTAATAATTAAATTGTCATGACACTAGAAAGTATCCAGCTCTCCCCTGGTGGTCATCTCAGTGATTTTTGTAATATCGCCAAGCCATTTATCGATGATAGCTTCTGATTCTGATTTTATAACCTTCATGTTCGCGCCATCTTCCGGTATCACCTGTGCGCTGGCAATCAGAGGCTGGTCTATAGGCTTTCCTATCTGCGAAAGGATGCGAATATACACGTCTTCAATTCCCGAAACGTTCTCTGCAATATCCTTTGCTATCTGGTTGGAAAGAAGGTTGTACAGCTTTCCCACATGGTTTATGGGGTTCTTCCCGCTTGTGGCTTCCATGCTCATAGGTCGATTCGGGGTAATCAGGCCGTTACACCTGTTCCCGCGCCCCACAGAACCGTCGTCACCCATCTCGGCAGAGGTGCCTGTAACAGTGAGGTAAACCGACCCGCTTTTTTCGTCATCGCCTGTATTGACGAAGACCTCTACCTCGCGGTCGGTGTATTCAGCAGCAAGGTCACAGATTTTATTGCGAAGTTCTTCTTTTATTGAAAAATAGTGCGCCTGGTCGTCCACATGTTTGCCTATCATTGCGCAGGCAACGGTGAGGGTTATTTTATCGTTCTTCCTCATTCCCATGACCTTGATATCAGTTCCGATAGCCGGCATATCTTTCTTGAAGTTCAAGACCATCTGTCGTTCAGTATTATAAACAATCTGTTCAACTTCTGAGAAAGGAGCATGCCCCACACCGAAAGAAGTATCATTTGCCATCGGCGCTTTTCCCCGTTTGAACACGCTCTGGAGGTCAGTTGAACCGACGCCCAGTTTGCAGTCAATGATAATATCATGTTCAGAATCAATGTCAGGCAGGGTATTTTTCAGGTATTGCTTTGCAGCCCTGACCGCTGTGGTGTCTGTTATGATGGAGAACCGTTCCGCATTTTTTGATGTATTCATTGCACAGCGCCCGGCTTACCGCTTCAGCGAAGCCGTCTGCCATGCTGTCCGGGTGTCCAACCCCTTTTCTTTCTACTATTTCGATTTCCTGTTTTTCAATTGGAGTTTGTGTGATTTTTTCAACGCGAATGTTTCTTGCCATTAAATTACCTCGATGGGTTTTCTTCAAATGATGTTATTTTATATATAATACCTTTCGGTTCATTTCCGGCTTTCCATCATACTTTAATATTATGCCGGATAAAACACCGCCTGTAACCAATGACCCAAATGAAAGAATCAACAATGGCGCTTCTCAAAAAACACGGCTACCACCTCGCAGGCTCCCAGGGCGCTGTAAAAACGTGCCTGTGGCTCAATAAAAGCCTGCGCAGCGAGGGCGGCTGCTATAAGTCCAGGTTCTACGGTATTACATCGCACCGCTGCATCCAGATGACACCCACACTGGTATGCAATCACCGCTGCCTTCACTGCTGGCGCGCCATCGAATCGCCGGTTGAGACACCTGAAAAGTGGGATTCTCCGGAGGACATAGTTGAAAGCTGCCTCGCCGGGCAGCGCCGTCTGGTCTCAGGCTATGGCGGCTCGGAAACTATGGACAAAACAAAATGGAAAGAGGCATTCGAGCCGAAGCATGCTGCCATATCGTTATCGGGTGAACCCACGCTCTATCCATATCTGCCCGAACTTATAGATGAATTCCATAAAAAGAATCTCACAACGTTTGTGGTCAGCAACGGGACTAATCCAGAAATGGTTGGAAAAATAAAGCCCACGCAGCTTTATATCAGCCTGAACGCGCCCGACAGGGAGACGTATGAAAAGGTATGTGCGCCTCTTTGCGATACGTGGGAGAACATAAAGCAGTCGCTGGAGCTCATGAAATATTCTAAAACCAGGACTGCTATCAGGATAACCCTCACTAAGGGTATCAATATGACGAATCCTGAAGGTTTTGCAAGCCTGATTGGGCTTGCTGAGCCGGAATATGTCGAGTTGAAAGCCTACATGCACCTTGGATTCTCAAGAAAGCGCCTGACTCAGGATAACATGCCTTCTCATAAGGAAGTACTGGAGTTTTCAAAAAAGGTGGCGCAAGCGCTGGGTTACTGCATCGCCGATGAATCCGAGAACAGCCGTGTTGTGCTGCTGTCAAAGGATGGGACAAAGCGAAATATCGTCTAACAAAATCCTTATGTGCTTTTATACGCTTATATCCATGCAAATATGACTGAAGGAGAGGCTGAGGTAATTTCAGGTGAAGACATACTTGAAGAACCCA
>JAPZAN010000223.1 GCA_027460605.1 Candidatus Methanoperedens sp. | reverse complement strand
TAGCTCCCAGTATCATCTCAATCCAGACAAAGTAAAAGCTTACCTTTCCAAAGAGCAGTTCCCTTACGCTATCTTTTGAGAGCTCATAGGAGTACCACCGCATTGTAAGTTCAAAGAATATATAGAGCATGTCAACAACTAAGAAGATCATAAGAAGGGTTCCCAGATTGACAATAAGTGTTGAATCCGCATGTTTTTTTGATGAGAAGAATTTCTGCATAATATAAACGATAAGTATCATTAGCGCAGTCCCGGATACCATTGCTGAGAGCAGGAAAAGTACCGGCATTTGCGGTGTGCTCCAGAGATTCCTCGCAACCACAACACCCAGGATGTATCCTGTATATCCATGCACAGCGAATGCCAGCGGGATACCGATAATCGCAAGGGTTTTCACCATTTTCTTGTCAAAAGCGATTGAAGCTTCTGTCAGGTCAGTTCTCCAGAGCACCAGTGCCCTGTAAAGAAATGCCATTGAGCCGCTTATAGCTCTCTTTGCATTATCTCTCCTGAAGAGAAAATACCCTTCAGTAACACAAAGGAGTGGATATGCTATGAGCAGGAAAGAACCCCACGACATCGGGGAGGTTGGATGAAAGCCGGTCAATAGTGTCCAGAAACGACCTGTCTGACCCAAATCTGCAATCAGATTCAGTGGCGCGATCATTAAAAGGATCGTTGCAAGAATGATTGCCATTTTGCTGACTGACCGGTATTTTTCCTGCCCGAAGACCTCTGAAAGGGCACCGAGAAGGAATGAACCTGCGCTCAATCCGGTGAGGAAGAAATAGTTGGCGATGAGCATTCCCCATGCCACTTTCCAGTTTACATTGAAAAGTTCCACGACCATTTTAATCGCCCCCTGAAAGGGATTCGGTTGTACCTTCAGTAATAATCTGTCCTATCTTGACAGCTTGCTCGGCAACAGGATGTCCTTCAGCTATATTCTTTAGCCTCTCTTTATGTGTTTTCTCGGTAAAAGCACGCGCATCGGCCAGCTCTGCCGGGCTTCTCCTTGACTCGATCATTAAGATCGCCAAAATACCTGGCATGTCCGATACATGTGGACATGCATGCTGGTTCAAGTCCTTTTTCAATCCTGTGGTCACAGAAGGTGCATTTATCTGCTGTATTTCTTATCGGGTTAAAGAACCGGGCATCGTAAGGGCATGCCTGGATACAGTAGCCACAGCCTATACATTTGTCATAATCAATGAGCACTACACCATCTTCTCTTTTGTATGTCGCTTTTGCAGGACATACCGGAACGCAGGGGGGATTGTCGCAGTGGTTGCATATCCTGGGATTGAATTTCTTCTGGACATTCGGATATACTCCTTTTTCAACCACGCGCACCCATGCCCTGAACACCCCAAGTGGCACATTGTTCTCGCTCTTGCATGCCACTGCGCAAGCATGGCAACCCACACATTTTCGGAGGTCAAAGACCGCAGCATATCTCTTTTTCATCTCCTCGCGTTCAGGGAAAGAATCATAATATTTTTTATATTTCTTGTTATATTCATAGAATCCTGCACTCGATGTTTGCTCAACCATTTTAAATCCTCCTTACCCAAATTTTTCCACCATAAACAAGTCTCTTTTTTCCCATATTTATATATGATTATTTTACCGATTTCTCAATTTCCTTTATTTCTTTTTCAGATTCCAATTTAGCTTTTTTGAATTCACCTGTTGCTTTTCCCATAGAGCGCGCCAGTTCGGGTAACTTGCTTGCCCCGAAAAGTAGCAGGATCACAACAAATATAATTACCATTTCCTGGGTTCCTATCATATCTTTTTCACATCCAATCCAAAACTAATTATTATTAACATAAAGCAATGCATATATATAAAAGATGTTTAGAAAAAAATTTCTAATTAATTGATTTTACAATAAGAAAAATTCCAATAAATGACTTTTGCCTGGAAAAGATTCAAAGCTCAGCACTTCTCAATGCTTCAAACAGCTTCTTTCCGGCAGGTGTTAGCATATAAAATTTCTCCCTGTCCTGCTCTATGATCTTATGTACCTTCATCACTCTCATATGGAAGTTCAACTTGGTTGCATCTTCAATACCAAGCCCGCGCTGAATCTCTGTGAACTTAAGCCTGCCTGCCTTATAGAGAAGTTTGACTGCATCCTTTCTTGTTTGATTTGAGATTGCCTTGATCAGATCAGAATCGAAGATTTGAGATTTATCAA
>JAPZAN010000222.1 GCA_027460605.1 Candidatus Methanoperedens sp. | reverse complement strand
ATGGCACTTTTGATATGATGTATGCCGAAATTACCGAAATCAGTGTTATGAAAACCATGAAAATGAATATACTCGTGATGAGAAAATTATCGGTCTGGAAAAGGGGTATCAGGAGAAGTGAGATTATCCCGAAGAATACGTTATTAATATCCAGTCTTCGCAGTGACCGGAGTTCAGTGTAAGGAGTATGTTCAAGCTCGGTTCTTTTCTCAGCGATTTTCTTGAGCCCAAGCGACCTCCAGAGAGCCAGGACTGATGTCCATATCCCGAGCCCCATCCTGTAGCATATGTCCCAGATTAGGAGGCTTACAAATAACAATAATATGATATGAGGGTTTTTCCCAAGCCAATTTTCCAATAAATCCGGGCCGAAATAGAAAAGATACAGCATAAACGGGATGAAAATGGCAATCCCGGGTATCGCTTCGTAATGGTTCCTGTGGAAAAGTATTCCTTTATACCGCTCAAGCAGATCATTCTCATCTTTGCTTAACGGACATACGAGAACTTAAAATGTAAGGCATGAATAATAAACTTCTCCTATAAATCGCTATCAGAGAACAAATCGATAATGTTATTTATGACCAATACAATTGTTAGCTCCGGTGAACTGGTATGAAAAATATTAAATTAATCTCAATTATCCTTATCATATTATCATTGGCTTTTTTAGGGTGCGTTAAGGCGCCTGTAGCCACCCCGACAGCCACGCCAACAGCAACTGAAACCGTAAAACCAACTGTAGTCCCGACGACTGTAGCTCCAACGCCTACACCCACGCCAGCCCCGGCGAGACTACCTGCGGTTTACAAAGTCGATGTAGATGATATTTTAGGATTCTATAGGGTCAGGCTGATTACCTCAACAACGCCTCCGATTTATAATAATTATACTCTTAATATAAATACAGGCGACGAAGTCATCTGGATAAGTGAATCCGAAGACTATACGATTACTATCGTAAGCGAACAGGGTTTATGGGACAATACCAGTGCAAAACTAAGATGGAACACCCAGAGGTTTAACTATACATTCAACAACCCCGGGACTTATGGTGTCTATCTCAGGGAGTTTCCTAAAGTCAAACATCAAAAAATCATCGTGACCCAATAAACCTTGAAAATAATGGTCACGAAGAATCATTAAGATTAAATCGTAAAGTTTAACCTTAGAAGATAGGAAGAAAACTTCCTTACAAAACCATTTTAGTATTGGATAGAAGTCAAAAGAACTAGAATTACTGCATCGGCAGTAAACAGTATCGACAGTTTGGAGGCGATTTTATACACAAGGAAGAATTGATTCAGCTACATACACTGATGGTGCAAATGAAGAAGTTTTTTGAGGAAAACGGAAAAGGCGAATTTTCCCATTACCAGTCTCTCCAGATAAGCCCCATACATGTGCATCGCAGCAAAGCCGAACACAAACACGCAATATTCATCCTCGGTAAAGAAATTGCATCAATAATGGCACACGATGAATTCTCAGGAGCCGGAAGGACTTCGGTGCGGATGCAGGAACTGGCGAACCGTGCCGGGGAAGAAATGTTGCACTAAAAACGTCTTTTTCTTTTTTTGCCCAGAACATTTCGAAGCATATATTAGGTACTACAGTAAAAAGTGATTTATTTGATGACCCTTTTTAAAATGAGGAAATTTTTTGGGTTCATCAAAGCGAGGGATATTTAATGGAACTCAATGGAGTAGAGATAGAAGATACATTCGCGGAAGCATTTCCGATAAAAATAGCAAGAGTATTGATTACAGGAGCCTCCAAGAAATGGGCTCTGGTGGCGGCGCAGGAGGCAACTGGTTTTGG
>JAPZAN010000221.1 GCA_027460605.1 Candidatus Methanoperedens sp. | reverse complement strand
GGTTTCATCTTTGGCGATTATCCCGAGGTTGTAAAACAGGTGCAGGAATGCGTAAGGGCGCGCGTGACCGTTCCTTGAAACCTGTAATTCGCATTGCGAAAAAAGAGGAGTTGGATGCCCTTTTTGAACTTGAGGAGATATGTTTCAAGGAAGAAAAATTTCACTGGAAACAATTAAAGTATCTTTTACTTAAAGCCAGGTCGGTTGTACTGGTTGCCGGGGACGGGGGCATCATCGGGTCAATTATCGTTCTTTTGCGGGAAAATATCCACAATGCAAGGATATATTCGTTAAACGTGCATCCCGCGCACCGGAGGCAGGGAATAGCGAGCTTGCTTATGGATAAAACCATGGAATTGTTAAAAGAAAAAGGAGTTAATAAAGTAACACTTGAAGTCGGGGTCAATAACAAACCCGCCCAGAATCTTTACGCATCGAAGGGTTTTGTTGTGGATAAAAAACTCTACAATTATTACAAGAACGGGGACGGTGCGCTGCATCTTTCCAGGAAATTATGAAACCAACTCTTTGATTATTTTTTCATAAATGTCCGTGTCCACGGAATCCTCGTATCCATCATAAATACTGGGGTTATCATTTATCTCAATGACCTTATATCCGCTATCTGTTTCTTTAACATCAAGACCATAGAGCCCGTTGCCCACACATTTTGAAAGTGAGATGCAGATATCTTTTAATTCCGGGGCAATAGATTCCCGCGGTAAAGCGATTGTATCTCCCCATACGTTCCTTCCGTTTATCTTTGACTTTACTTTCCATCCCCCTTCCGGGATGCAGTATTTGCACAGGTATAGCACTTCGTTGCGGAGTACCCCCACGCGCCAGTCAAAATCAGATTTGATGTATTCCTGGAGCACCAGCACCTTTGCTTTCCTTAGCAAATGTTTTGTGAGTTCTATAAATTCAGATTCATTATTCGCTTTCTCCACATGGGATGAAAAACGGGTATATGGTGTTTTGATGATAACAGGGAATCCCAGGGTCTTGAATATCGTATCAAGAGTTCCTGCCGCATAATCTCCATGAAATAAGATGGATTTTGGCGCCGGTATGTTATTTTTCAGGAACAGGTCGTGGAGTATTGCCTTGTTCGAGCAGGTTCTTATCGAATGCGGGTCGTCGATAACCTTTATCCCCGATTGTTCGGCAAGTCTTGAAACTATGTATGCCGAACTGCTAGGGTCGGTTGTAGCTCTTATGAACAGCGCATCGTAATCCCGGATTTTTGAAATATCATCCTTGAAGACGAATTCAAATGAATGACCCATCGATTCTGCTGTGGATTTGAATTTCAAAAGGGCTCTATTTTCAGAGCCGTCCCTGAAATTATATGCTTCGACAAAACAGGCTATTTTCATAAAATTAGTTTGATTTAGGCGATCTAAACAATGTTAATATAATTGCTATTAAACCAATCACAAATAAAATAACAAACATTGATCCTATACTAAGTACAATCAATTCAGCGAATTCGGCATATGGTTTATTGTCTTTAACAAAGATATATAAAATAGATATTGACAGAAGCACCCAAAATAATATTCCGGCTATTCTACCAATTTTATTATACGACAATCTTATTTCCCCTGTTTCATCTCATGCACTTTATCATGAACTATATCCCATTTCACTTCATTTTTCAACGCAGGTTCACAATGGTCCAGTATAACGCCGCCATCATCTATCTGGACTATCAATTTACATATCGGGATATTGAATATCTCATAGAATTCTTTTGTGAATTCTGCTGTCTCTTCGCAGGTTGATTCCCCGAACATCTGTATAATCTCATGCACTTCGCCGGTCAGGGGGTGCAGCGAGACAGGGAACCGCGCATCGTAGCTCATTTTGTTAATCATTCCGGGCAGTCTTGAATCTGACTTTATCACTTTCATCGAGTTGTTGGTGAAAGGATTTACAGCGAATAACAAAACTGGTGCGGCAAGCTCGCTATCAGGCGATGTTATAAGCCTGTAACCGCTGGTTCTGAGACCGTGCTTTTTTGCCTTCTCGATTAAAAGCGGGTTCCTGTATGCATCCATTATTTCTGTGCAATCCGGGGTGACTTCTACTCCATAGGTTTCAGCATGAGCAGATACATAATATCCCATCCGCAGGTAGCGGTAGTCATGGTTGATATTAAGTACGCTGTCATTCACTGGTTGCCTCAAAAAAAATAACGGACTAGAGTCGCTATCGTCTTCTTCTTCACTGACTATAATCATTTTAGATATCAGTCCAGCTTAATCATTATAACATGAGTATAAATAACTAACGAGTGTGAAGGTGTTTTTCCATTGTAGAATTGGATTTTTCAAACCCTTTGCGCCACGACCGCCACATGATCGCTATGGAAAGGCTCTAATTCTATCAGTTCCATGACCTTGAAAAACCCTCCCAGCTTCTTAACCTCATTATCAATTACATCTTCTGGTTCTCCAGTAGAATCAATGCTTCTTGACTTTATCATCAATACCAGAATGCCGTCCGTTTTAAGGAACAGCTTTGCGTTCCTGAGGGCAATCACTGCCTGTTCGCGCTGCGCCACGTCCTGGTAAATGACATCGACCAGTGTGACCATATTCTTGTATGATTCAGGGCGCATTGCATCCGAAAGTATAGGGATAAGGTTCATCCTGGGGATGCTCACGCGGATAAGGTCATGCATCGCGCGCGGTGAGAACTCCACCGCAAAAACGACACCTTCAGAAGCAATATCTGAAACATGGCTTGCAGTAGTGCCGTTGGCGGCGCCAAGATAAAGAATCGCAGATTCTTTTTTTATCGAAACTGACGAACCTTTCAACATGATGGCTGCAAGCTTGCTGCGAAAAGGGTCCCAGAAGCGGTATTCCACGTTTGCGATAGTTATGAGCTTCTCGCCATAGACCTGTATTCCGGGTGTAAGGTTTCTTGTGACAGGCTTTTTTGAGCCCTCCTGTAAAAGGATAAATGCATTATCCGACGCGGTTTCAATCAGTTTTATCTTTTCCATACTGCTATGTTTTTTTGAAATCCTTTAAATCAGACACCGCCAAGAACGCAAAGACCGCAAAGCAATCTTTGCGAACTTCGCGCTCTTTGCGATGAGATATAAGTAATTGTGATAGACACAGAAACAAATCTGCGTTCATCCGCGTTTACTGCAGTTCTTTATTTTTTAAATTTCCTTAAGCAATCGCGCGATATCGCTCCCTACATCGGATGTGGTATTTGAGCCGCCCATGTCATAGGTTTTCACTTCACCATTGACGATATTCTGCTCAATGGCTTTGACGATTGCATCCGCAGCTTCTTTCTCGCCAATCTGTGAAAGCAAAAGCGACCCTGCCCATATCGTGGCAATAGGATTCACTTTGTTCTGCCCCTTGTACTTGGGCGCACTTCCGTGTATCGGCTCAAACATGCTCGTCCCTTCGGGATTTATGTTCCCGCCCGGCGCAAGACCAAGACCGCCCTGTATCATCGCCCCGAGGTCTGTTATGATATCGCCAAACATGTTCGGCGCGACAACGGTATCGAACCATTCGGGATTCTTGACAAACCACATAGTAATGGCATCCACGAAATTGAAATCGGTCTTTACATCAGGATATTCGGCAGCAATGGAAGTGAATTCCTCGCGCCAGAACCCGTAAATATCGGAGAGCACATTCGCTTTGTCCACCGATGAGAGATGTTTTTTACTATCTTTTGCAAGTTCAAAGGCATAGCGGATGACCCTCCGTGTGCCCTCTTTACTGATAAGACCGAGCTGGTATCCGATTTCATCGCTGTCGGAATCAATATCAAGCCCGAATTTTATATTGTACAGGTTCCGTGCCACCTCAAGCGTTTTCTTGCTCTTTCCCTTTTTTGCCCGCCCGCCGATACCGATATAGAAATCTTCAGTATTTTCGCGCACAACAGTGAAATCAATGTCTTTCGGTGTTTTATCCTTGAGGGGCGTCCATACGCCTTCAAGCAATTTCACAGGGCGCAGGTTTACATATTCATCAAGATAAAAACGAATCGTGAGAAGAATTCCTTTTTCAAGTACGCCGGGTTTAATCCTCTCATCGCCAATAGCCCCGAAATAAATCGCCCTGTATTGTGAAAGCTCTTTTAGCGTATCTTCAGAGATGAGTTCGCCAGTTTTAAGATAATGGTCGGCGCCGTGGGGATATTCAAGCCATTCGATATCGAAACCGAATCTTTCACCTGCGGCATCAAGAACCTTGCGTCCTTCTTTGATTATTTCAGGACCGATTCCGTCACCGGGCATAACTGGTATTTTGTATTGTGTCATGTATTGTCCTCATATTATTGATTATTGCAGTCCCTTTGAATCTCTTTTAAGGTTATTAAATTAACGAAAGTCTGGGTTCCGGGCTGCTCACGGTTCGATCGGGCAGGGCTGGGATGGAGAAATACATTTCCACGTAGAATTGCTCATCTGGCGAGAAAGCTTTAATAGGCAAAAAACGCTAACAAGCTCGGTATCATTAAGTACGGGGTATGGGTGACTGCAACATACGGAAGGTTCATGTTTGGAAAGACGATAGGGAGAAAAGTTTTTAATCCTGAAAAAATATAAATGACCATATATGTGATTGTTAGGTGCCACAATTTGAGAAAATCAATATGAAACCGCTACGATGGATCGACATGGTTCCCTCTACATGGTTCAAACAGACTGAAGGTAGCAACATTTGGGTTACAGGATATCGTGTACTCAGGGTTTCAAAGGGAAATTTAATTTTATCAGTATACTCCGCAGCTTGCTGTGGGGAGCTTCATTAATTACAACTTTATAACCAGTTAAGACATAAATATTGATGTAAATATAAATAATAATTCTTCGTCAATCATAACTTATAGTAGTTCCATAACGATAAATTATTATAATAATGAAAAAGAAGAATCGAATAATGAACAAATAAAAAATAAGCAAAAAAAATATTTAGTATATTTGCCAGCAAAATATATTTCAAAACTTGACATGTTAAAATCCGAGACAGGTCATGATGAAAGTAAACTTGCTACAATGGCTTATGATTTATTGTTTAAAAAATTAGACATCCATAGCCCTAAGAAGAATAGCCCCCCGATGGCTTAATATTCGTTGCCGATACATCCGGTCTTTTTTTATTTGCAGAAATAATCGGGACGGTTGTAAATACTCACTAAAAATGTGGAAAAGGGGACGGCTTTATCAAAGCATGACAGAATACCTCGCGTCTTGGCGCGGGGATGAATGTCATCCTTGCCAGGGGTTTTATTCGCATGAGACTATCTTAAATCAATCCATTAAGGGTAGTGTATCCTTTTTCCAGCGCGGGTATAAGAATATCAAGAGGGTTTGTAATACCAAGATAATGAACCATGATTGGAATCGCCACGAAAGTCCCAACCATGCTTCCAAGATTGGCAAGACCTGCAACAAGTATTACGCGGAATAGCTTATTCTGCATTAATTCTTTAATGGTTTCAGCTTTCGATATCGTCCTGAAATCCTCTGTCGTCGGAGGGCGATAATGAAATTCCACAAGACCGGCAAGCCATCCAACGGCTAAAAGGGGATGAAGGAAGCCGAACCAGGCAAGACCGAATGCGGTCAGCGCAGACAGCGGATGTCCTCTTGCAATAATGACCCCAACGGCAGCAAGTATGCCCTGGGCCAAAAAAAGGTATAGCATTGCTGTAAGAAGCTTCTCAATGGGGTATCCACCTAAAACAAGCAGAGCCAGCATTCCCACGCCCATTGCTATGAAGGCTATGGCTGCAGCCTTAAACCAGCTAAAACCTTTTTTCGGGAGCGTTGTTAATTCCTGGACTGGCGGCAATGACTCGGGAGCGTCAAGATATTTCTTGATTCCTTCCCTGTGACCTGCGCCCACCACGGCAACGACATTGCCTTCTCTTGATAAATCAATAAGGTTTTTTGCCATGAACGCATCCCTTTCGTCTATGAGAATCGATGCGGCGCTTGGCGCCACTTTCCTTAATTCAGCGACGAGTTGGGTCACGACATCCTCGTCAGTAACCGTATCGATATCGATTTCTTTTGTTCCAATACCGAACGTTGCGCCGATAAGGGAACCGAAAAGCTTCAATTTCTCAAAAAAGGACATTTTACTCCAGAAGCGCCCGAGCGTAATCTGGATATCCCTGTCAATAAGTGCCACGCGCGCGCCGGATTTTTCAGCGGTTTCAATAGCTGCGAGCATTTCAGCTCCGGGCTTGACACCCATATCAGCGCCTATTTTTTTCTGGACAAAAGCAAGCAGCCATTGCAGCAAAAAGTAGTTGAACTTCCCTCCGCTTAAGAGGTCTTTGACATTGATTTCACGGACCTCCTCTTCCCCTTTCAATGCCTGGTATCTTCCCCTGTCAAGCTCAACAGCCACAATATCGGGTTTTTCCTTTTCGATTATCTGATTGACCTCGGAAATGCTCTTTTCGGAAACATGAGCAGTCCCGACAATAGTAACCCTGCCGGCAGATGCGGCAGGATTTAAATAATTGAAATTGAAACTGACCGCGTAAGAACCGTTATTCATGTTATTCCAGTAATTGCACAGACCTTAAAATATCTGTCCTTGACACAATGCCAACAATTTGTTTTTCTTTTGTAATAACTATCCGTCCGATATTGTTCACGGTCATGAGTTTTATTGCGTTCACGGCATCATCATCTTCCCTGAGTGTTATTACGTCTTTTGTCATTATTTCTGAAACCCTGACGTTTTTCCTTTCCTCCCTCGGGACTTTCTGCACATCGGTAAAAGTTACTATCCCTTTCACTTCGCTGTCATCCACAACCGGATATCCCATGTGTTTGTACCTGAACATAAAATCCACAAGCTCTTCCACGGACATCCCAGGAGTCACCGGAGTGACATTTCTTGACATTATATCCTTGATTTTGACGCCTTCCAGTACAACCGTGACCTCGGTCGATTTTTCTTCTTCCGAAGCCCCGATGTATATAAAGAAAGCGATGAGGATGAACCATATACCTCCCGCCAATAATCCGAAAATACCCATAAAGATTGCAAACATCTTGCCGATACCGGCGGCTGTCCGTGTGGCTTTGATATAAGACATCCTGCCTGCAAGCCATGCTCGCAGCACCCTGCCGCCGTCCATTGGAAATGCAGGGAGGAGATTGAAGATACCGAGAATTATGTTAATATACCCTATCAGCCAGACAAGGCGCAGGTAAGGATTTTTACTTATATCCAGAAACAAATAAGCAGTGTAAGATAGATCGGCAGGTTTGGTAAGTATATAGGTTATTCCAAGCAATATGCCTATCAAAAAGCTGACACCTGGTCCGGCAAGAGCCATTTTAAACTCAACTTTGGGGTTTCTCGGGATTTCTTCCATGGCTGAAACGCCCCCAAAAAGGAACAGGGTTATGCTCTGGATATTGGAGCCGTGCTTTTTAGCTACGGCTGAATGTCCCAGCTCATGCAATAGCACACAAATAAAAAGTAAAATTGCGGCAGATAAAGAAAGAGCATAACGGGTTATTGTCGAGGGCACGTCATTAAAGCCGAATGGCGCAGGATTCACATCAAAGAAGTATGCAAAGACAGGCAGTATCAAGAGAAACGTAATATGCAATTTAATCGGGATTCCCATTATTTTCCCTATCTGGATTGATGTATTCATGAAATTCCTTCCAATTAATGATGCTTATATGAATGCTTAATATGAGTTAAATCGTATAGACTTTGCGGATATAGCAGCGAAAAAGATATAAGTGGCTATTTTTATTAATATCAGTCCTGCGAATGTGCGATAATATTAAGCCTGAATAACATATTATTTATTGATATCAGTTGGTAACATATGGAAAATACTGAAAAGGAAAATACTGAAAACGAATTAAAGAACCAGGATATTCTTGGCGGTCTGGAGATAACATCCACAAAAGATATCGAGGTTCCCAAGAAGTTAATTGAACAGGTCATTGGCCAGGAACATGCTGTAGAAGTGGTCAGGAAAGCAGCGAACCAGCGAAGGCATGTGATGATGCTCGGGACACCGGGCACTGGCAAATCAATGCTGGCAAAAGCGATGGCTGAATTACTTCCGAAAGAAGAATTGCAGGATGTGCTTGTGTACAATAACCCGGACGACCCGAATAACCCGAAGATTCGAATTGTTCCGGCGGGTAAAGGCAAGGAGATTACCGACGCCCACAAACTTGAAGCCCAGAAGAGAACCACGGCGCGGAACATGTTCATAATGCTCCTGGTGCTTGGCATTGTCGGTTATTCATTTTTTATTAGAGAGTATCTTCTCGGAATCATAGCAGCCGTTTTAATCGCAATGACGATGCGCCAGTTCATGCCAAAGGAAACACTATTGATACCGAAACTTCTTGTTTCAAATACTGGCAAGGAAGTTGCGTCTTATATCGATGCCACCGGGGCACATGCCGGAGCTCTTCTTGGCGATGTCCGCCATGACCCTTTCCAGTCGGGAGGACTTGAAACCCCTGCCCATGACAGGGTTGAGAGCGGGGCTATACATAAAGCCCATAAGGGAGTGCTGTTCATCGACGAGATAAATACGCTAAGGATAGAGTCGCAGCAGAATCTTCTCACTGCCCTCCAGGAAAAGGAATTCGCGATAACAGGCCAGTCTGAACGTTCAAGCGGGGCAATGGTAAAAACCGACCCGGTTCCATGCGATTTCATAATGGTAGCCGCGGGAAACCTTGACGCGATAAAAGGCATGCACCCGGCATTGCGCTCGCGTATCAAAGGATACGGATATGAAGTTTATATGAGCGATACTATTGAAGATACAGCAGAAAACAGGCAGAAACTTGTCAGGTTCGTAGCCCAGGAAGTTATAAGGGATGGAAAAATCCCGCATTTTGACCGGGGCGCCGTGGAAGAAATCATCCGCGAAGCAAGGCGCAGGGCAGGAAGAAAGGGACATCTGACGCTTAAACTTCGTGACCTCGGGGGTCTTGTCAGGGTCGCAGGCGATATAGCGCATGGTGAAAATGCGCCGCTCACGACAGCCCAGCATGTTTTGAAAGCAAAGAGCATCGCGCGCTCGGTCGAGCAGCAGCTTGCCCACCAGTATCTTGAACGCAGGAAGGATTACAAGCTGTTCGTGAAAGAGGGCGCAGAGATAGGCAGGGTTAACGGTCTTGCAGTGATGGGCGACGATTCGGGTATTGTTCTTCCGATAATAGCCGAGGTCACACCCACGCAATCCACGGCAGAAGGTCACATTATTGCCACAGGCATGCTTAAGAATATCGCAAAAGAAGCAGTCCAGAACGTATCGGCGCTGATTAAAAAGACAACCGGCAAGGATATTTCTAAGATGGATGTCCATATTCAGTTCGTTGGAACTTATGAAGGCGTTGAAGGCGATTCAGCCAGCATATCAATAGCGACTGCGGTTCTTTCGGCAATCCAGGGAATCCCGGTCGACCAGAGCGTTGCCATGACCGGTTCGCTTTCGGTACGGGGCGATGTGCTGCCCGTTGGCGGCGTAACGTACAAGATAGAGGCCGCGGCACTTGCAGGGATAAAAACCGTAATAATTCCGAAATCAAACCTTGGAGATGTTCTCATTGAGGACGAATACAAGGATATTATTAAGATAATCCCGGTGTCAAATATCGAAGAGGTGATTGAATACAGCCTTGTAGGGAGAGAGAAATGTGAGATTACATGGATTTTTATGATACCCGTGTCATAAAGAGCGCCAGCACAGCTATCGTCCTGGATAATGGCGAGATACGGGAGATTTCGAATAATTTTTCAAGCGGCGCTGCGGTAAGAGTTCTGGATTCGGGCTCCTGGGGATTCGTTTCACAGGACGGCGCATCAGAAAACCTGGATGCTGCGCTGGGTTCTGCGAAAAGGCTTGCGAGGGCTGCTAAAATCAAAAGTCCAAGGAACCCGGTCAGGCTTGCCCCGATAGAAAAACCGAATTTGCAGAATCTTCCTGAGGTTAAAGAGAACCCCGAGGATATCCCGATCGAGGATAAAGTAAAATTACTTTTTGAAATTGAAAAAAGCGCCCGGATTGAAGGCATTAAAAGTACAAATGCCATATATTCAGAGTCCATAATCACGGTCAAATATTCAAGTTCGGAAGGACTGGATTGCGAATATTCGTTAAACCGCGTGGGTTTTGCAGTGAGCGCCATTGCCCAGTCTGAAGGAATTTACCAGATTGGAAGGGAAAGCAGGTTTGGCGTCATGGGTTTTGAGTTTTTCAAGAAACACAATGCGTTTGAGCTGGCGCGGAAAGCCGCAGATACCGCGGTTGAATTATTGTCTGCAAAAACACCGAAAGCAGGAACATACCCGGTGATACTTGACCAGGAGCTGGCAGGCGTGTTCATTCATGAAGCCGTGGGGCATGCTGTTGAGGCTGACCATGTTCTTGAGGGGAATTCCATACTTGCGGGAAAGATAGGCGAGCAAATAGCTTCTCCTCTTATTACAGTGTATGACGACCCGTCCCTGCACGAATACGGTTACTATCCGTTCGATGACGAAGGCGCGGAATCAAAGAGAACAACGCTGATAGAAAACGGTGTGCTGAAATCATTCATCCATTCAAGGGAGAGCGCAGGGCAGTTGGGAGGGTCGAGCAGGAATTCCCGCGCCCAGGGATATGCCCGCCCGGTTATCAGGATGAGCAATACGTTCATAGCTCCTGATGGGATGAAGTTCGAGGAGATGCTTGCTGAATTAAAGGACGGCATCTATTTGAAAGGCTCGCGCGGCGGCCAGGTGAACCCGGGCGAGGGTGTGTTCCAGTTCAATGCCGAGCGCGGGTTTATGGTAGAGAACGGGGAACTCACGACGCCGCTCCGGGATGTCTCACTGTCGGGGCATACTCTTGAGATTTTAAATAGCGTTGCTGCTGTGGGGAATGATCGCGAGATGAATTCGGGAAGGTGTGGGAAGGCGGGGCAGCTTGTGCCTGTGAGCGATGGGGCGCCGCATGTGCTTGTGAGGAAGGCGATGGTGGGGGGAAGCGGGTGAAATTGGGCCAAAAGTTTATGTCTTACAAACAAGATATATCTTACTATGAATGCAACAATCGATATGGTTACTATCTCATCTAAAGGGCAGATAGTGATACCCAAAAAAATAATGAAAATGCTCGGGCTGAAAGAACAGGATAAGCTGCTCGTTTTCAGTAAGGGGGAAAACATACTTTTTAAGAAGGTTAGACCCGAGATTTACGAGAAAAGTATAAGGGATATACTGATACCACTACGAGAAAAAGCAGAAACCAGAGGTCTCACCGAGGAAGATGCGGAAAAAGAGATCAAAGCCCATAGAGCGCAAAAAAGGTAATAATGCTAAAATTTGTATTCGATACAAACGTACTGGTTTCAGCGTTAATATCAACTAGGGGCAATCCTGCCTTATTGCTGGATAAGGCTGGAAAAAATTATACGCTTTTCATTTCAAAGGACATACTTACTGAATTAGAGGATGTAATTTCAAGAGATAAATTTGGATTTACAGAAGAGGAAGTAAATACAATCATTGAAGCAATTATATCCTTCTCTGAAGTCATAAATCCTGAAATTAAATTGGATGTTATAAAATCAGATCCTGATGATAACAAAATACTGGAATGCGCAGTCGCATGTGGCGCATCTTATATTGTTTCAGGAGACAGGCATCTTCTCGAGTTAAAAAAATATGGCAAAATTAAAATCATTACACCGAAAACAGCCCTTGATCTTATAAAGTGAAATAAAAATGCCTCAAATCCACTAAAATATCAATTGTTGAAGATTATTTTGTGGAAAAACTTCAGGAGAAAGGCGGGGCGCCGCATGTGCTGGTGAGGAAGGGCGATGGTGGGAGGAGCGGGTAAGGTTAGATGGCGTGTTTCTTATATGCATCCCATATCTCTTGGGCAATCGTAGTGTATTCTGCTTTTGAACCTGCAATATCAGCGCCGAACCATCGGATAAATTCCTGGTGAATTATTTTCTGCAAATCTTCTGGCGAACGTGCTTCCTTTAGCCGTGGGAGAATAGTGCCTGTTTCTGGCTCGTACTCATCCGTATTTATTTCGAAATTGATTCCAATGGGGTCATTTCGAAACAGTATCTCCAGTACTTTATCGTAGAATTCTCCATATTCATGCTTTAGCCTTTTGCGTTCTATTTTGATTTCCTCTACCCTGTTCATATTCTGCAATCTATCTCTATCATGTCCACATTTACTCATAATTCCAGCTTGGTGGAGTTAACTTACTTTTCAATATTCAAATCAAACAACTTACGAAGTTTGTCAACCACTTCAACTCGCATTTTGGGTGATAACTCTCCCAATTCGCGCTTTATCAATGCTGTTGTGACTGTCATAAGGCGATGTAATCGAAGCGTAGAGGAAACATGCAACCCAGTTATATCAAAATCAGCAGAATTTGAGTCCAAAACAACATCTGTTTCCAGTAATTCGTTCGGTATCTTACTCGTGATAAACGCCAAAACGACATGATGATGAGGTCCAATGGGGTTTTCCGTCCTCGGATGTATAAATATCCTCTTCAGGTTCCTTCAGGAAATCAAAAGCAGGATTGGCGGCGGCTGCATAAAGCCATTCCTTTTCGTCAATGTCTGCATCTTCAGGGAGCAGGATAATGACACGAACCCGTGTCGGACCGACAACAGGCAACGGTTCGTCTAAAAGAAGCCGATGCTGTGCGTCAACAGTTCCTGTTGTTTCAATGGCTTTTACTGCAACATCCATGTCTTTTTTCTCTTCTAATTTTCTTTACCGAAACTCATAGTATTCAGAGAATTTATAATTTCCTATGAACGATGCGGGAAGGCTGGACAGCTTGTGCCTGTGAGCGACGGGGCGCCGCATGTGATGGTGAGGAGGGCGATGGTGGGGGGAAGCGGGTAAACCATCTTAAGTTTTAAATAGGTAACAAACCTATAATGATTGATCAAATGGCTATTGCAGCAACAACTGGAAAACATCAAGCAGGCTGGATTACAATATCAACTGATGAATACGAATCAATGAAGGACACTATAGATGTTCTATCTGATGTTGATATAATGGAGCAGCTTGAAGAAGGCAAGAAAACAGGTACTAAAGTTAGGGATTTTGAAGAGTTAGCCAAAGAACTTGGGATTTAGAACCCATCTTTATGTTTTATAGCTTCGATCATGACTGTTTGTTCTGTATAATCAATTGTATATAGTATTCTAAATTTATTCTCGAAATATAATTCCCAGAATCCATGAAGCACTCCTCTCAAAGGTTTACCGTGCAGTTCGGGATGCTCTTGTAATTTTCGGATTTTAGTAGCGAAACGTCTCTGGAGCTCTTTGTCGTATTTTCGGAGTTTTTTTTCGGCAGGTTCCTTTATTTTAATTACGAAGGTCATATATTTAATTATATTTAATACTTATAATGATTTCTGACCATATACATCACCTCAGCACTTTTAGTTTTTTGATTAGCTCGCGGTTGGTGCATCTTTTGTAATCCCTTCTTCATAAAGCTCTAATAGTTTTTTTGCCATTATTACAGCTTTAGCATTTTGTTTAGGTATCCAGATACGAATATCACCGAACTTAATTTCCTCTATACTTTCAGGTCTTACTTTATCTTCCACTGATGCTTCTACTCTTTCAGGGTGATCTATCATTTTGTTTTCACTTTTGTCGAGAGGCTCTGGAATAGGGTTCTTTGGTTCTGGTAGTTCTTGAGCCTTTTCAACAGGTTTATAATATCTAACATCTTCTAAATAAGCTTTTCTAACCTCATTTGCCTTTGTTTGAGCTTCTAAGCGTTCTACTCCAGTTATTTGTGCCAAATCTACCCAAAAAGTCTCCTCTTTTATATTTACACCAAACTTATCGAGAAATATACCCCAAAGCGGTATATTTCTTAGTATTTTATCCAAAGCCTCCGTTTTTTCAGACTCAGTGCCGTATGTTATTTTTTTACCTAATTCGGATACACTAATTTTTCCTCTGCGGTCGATAAGGCCATAAGACCTCATATCTGCTAACTTCTGAACAAAAGACCCACTTTTTGGCTGATGCCCTAGTGTATGAGCAATGTATTCGGGTTCGCTTTCCCGACCATTAAATTGTTCATATATCTTTTTAGTGTCATCAATTAAGCTTTGAAGACGGTATTTCGGTATTATATGTGTCCCTATTCTCATGTGTTCACCTTTAGTAACTTACTGATATTCCTACTTAGTAATATTAGTATATATAAATTACTGTTATTACTCAATATACTCATAATTACTTAAGAAGTGTATTGTATTATGAGTATTATCATATTAAGACATCACAACATAAATAAATTATAAAAATTAAAATTACTTAAAAACTCCGAAATATTAATTGCAATTCACTTATACTCCTTAACTTAACAGTATCCAGTTCACCATAACCTTATATAACCCTATTAAAAGAGTATTAATTACAAAATCGACCACGGGCAAAAGCAATATGGGAGGAATTGTCATTAATTCAAGCGCCGACCGCTACAAATACATGTCCATAAGGCAACTGGAAGATATAACATCTGAACTGAAAGAAGAAGCAAAACGCGACCCTGCGCGGGATAAAGAGTATCATGTGGCTTACAAGGCACTGCAGGACAAAATCAGGGAAAGGGACAGGAATAGACCCAAATGTATCCCATGGCGCTTTGAACATGACCTCGATATCGCAGAAGAGTTTTAATGCAGGCTTGAATTATTATAATGCTATCAATCGACCCTGAGATTATCAGGCTTTTTCCATCAGTAAAGAGCGGCGCAGTCGAGCATGGGTTATGGAGGATTCCGCTGTTCTTTGATAAAAGTTTCGGGAAAAACCGGGGATGCATCCGTTTGCGCCGATACATAGTCCATATGGCTGAAATGGGTGAAACAAAAGAAGCGATGATGAATAAGACAAATGAAATATACGGAGAATTCTCGGAACTCATTAAGAAATATCCTGCTGATAGCGAAACGCGGGAACTGCGGAAGAAGCAGCTTGAAAAGTACATGCTGGAGTTCATAGACGAAGTGACCGAACTTATAGCAGAAGGGGATGCAACGCAAATATATTAGGTCATTATAAAAAGTTCATCGCCCTTCAAAAAACAGCACTTCATCAGCATCCACAACCGTAGCTTCCCCGAGCGCGCAGCACTCCGCGCGCCGCACCCTTGCATGTCCTTTTATTTCAAGCTGGAGGCGGGCAAGCTGGACCTCTGCTTCTTCATAGAATACCTCTGTCCTCTGGATCACCCTTTGCATTGAGATCTGTTTCTCGCGGATTTTTGCGATAACACCGGTCGTTCCGGGTCTCACATCTTCAAGGCTTGTCGGCGTAAGGAATATCACATCCCCGACATCGGTTTCAAGTATTGAGAGAAAATTATGCGGGCTTCGTATCTCGATAGTTTTGACCTTATCATGCTCAAGTTCCGTTAAGATGTGCTGCGAAATCCCGCTCAATACGATATGACGCATAAAATCACCCGTACATCGGAAACTCTTTCTTGGGAATCGATGGCGTTTCAGTGGTTTTGACCTGTTCCGCAAGT
>JAPZAN010000220.1 GCA_027460605.1 Candidatus Methanoperedens sp. | reverse complement strand
CAAAATCAAGAAAAATGACAATCCCGTCACGGGAAACGAGGATATTCCCGGGATGCGGGTCGGCATGATAAAACATGTCCTCAAAAATCATTTTCAGATACGCATTTGCAAGATCGATTGAAATTTTTTTCTTGTCAAGCCCAATAGATTCAATCCGTTCGATTTCCGTTATTTTGACTCCTTCTGAAAATTCCTGGGTCAACACATGTTTTGTCGTGTATTCCCAGTACATTTTCGGTATCCTGACAGTTGCGCTCCCCTTGAAATTTGAGTAAAACCTGTCAGCATTCTGGGCTTCATGGGCATAATCAATCTCCTGCTTCATGACCCTGGAAAATTCATCAACGAAACCCACCGGATTAAAAAATTTGCTTTCTTTTATATGCTTTTCAGCAAATATTGCAAGGCTCATCAATATCGCAAGGTCTGTTTCAATAATGTCCTCAACGCCCGGTCGCATCACTTTGACCGCTACTTCTTCGCCCCCTGACAACGTTGCGCGATAGACCTGCCCTATCGAAGCAGATGCAATTTGTTCGGGATTGAAGGATTGGAATATTTTTTCAAGTTTCTTTCCGAGTTCCTTTTCGATTACTTTTTTTGCCTCCGAAAATTCAAAAGCCGGGGCACGGTCCTGAAGCCTGGAAAGTTCCTGTATGTACTCTCCCGGGATGAGGTCATACCTTGTGCTTAATATCTGCCCGAATTTAATAAAGGTGGGCCCGAGTTCTTCTAAAGCAAGGCGCAGTCTTTGCGCTTCCGACAGCAGAAGCATTTGTTCCCTGAGAGGTCTGGGCCCGAACAATTTCTCGCGAAAAGACCGAAAAGGGCGCAGCCCAAACCTGTCAACAAGGTAACCGAATCCGTGCTTTATCATCACGTCAACGATTTGCCGGTATCGTTTGACATAAGCAACTTGTTTATCAAACAGATGCACGTTCTACTTCCAAAAATTTTCTATTTTTTCGCCATGGAGTGGACTGTTTTTTCAAGTTTCTCAATTTTCCGCTCAAGAGCCGCAAGATCGCTTTTCATCACAACGCCGCTCTTTCCCAGCGTCTCTTTCACTCTTTTATTTATTTTATTTTCAATGTCCTTCATCTGCTTTTCTTTCTCTGAGAGGACATCCTTTACGAATTTCTTCCCTTCTTCTTTGCTCATTTCTCCCTTTTTTATCATTTCCTGGGAAAATTCCTCAATCTTTTCCTGAGTCAGGGAAATTACCCCGATACCGAATAGTCCCATTTTCCTAACCATATCTGACATTTCTGACATACTTTTCCTCCTTAATTAAACCGTAAAGCAACTGACTTTTTTCAGGCGCAAGATTTAATATAACGCCCCAATAT
>JAPZAN010000219.1 GCA_027460605.1 Candidatus Methanoperedens sp. | reverse complement strand
TTATACCTGTATTCGATAAAAGTTCCTATAAGCATATTGATTGCAGAGTAAAGATTAAATACGGAAATCAATGCGAACAACATGGCTATCAGGAAAATTCCAAGATAAAAATAATCCTCAATCTTTTCTCGGTTGACCATTGTTATAACCTCCTTCTTAATACGAACACAATTAAGAGCGCAGTTATTCCTGCAAATATTTCAAATCCCGGCTCCTTGGGTGCTCCGGCATACATTGGTGTCGCTGTTGCCGCAGGATAATATCTTCCCTCTTTTTCCATTGCTACGCCGGCAGTAACGCCTTCACGCACGAACTTTGAAACCTCGATATTCACCTTTTTCTCAACACTTTCCTTGGGAACAGTCTTGGTTGGAGCAAGAAGCACCGGCTTTTCCCAGCTATTTATCAAAGTATCCCCTCTCCAGAGTTCCACTACCACCATGTAATTATATCCTTCAGGCACAGCAAGTACGACACTTTTTACAGCAGTCGTTTCGTTTGCGATCACGCCGGTTTCAGTGCCAGTCTTATCTGCAAGCAGGTTGGAAGTAGCTTCCCTTGCCTTGACCGTCACTTTCAGGTTTTCGGAAGCCAGAGAACCTATGTTTTCAAGGTATATGTCGGATTTAATAGAGACCTTCCCGGTTGAAACGTTGCTGACCGTAAAATCGATATTGCTCAGAATCACTCCGCTTCTCTTTGACATGGGCGTCAGGGCGTTCAATCCGCTTATGCTCACCGAGCCGCTGTCCCTGATGCTCCCGTTATCAAAAAGAAGGATATTCAGTTCATAGCCTCCGTTTCTTTCAAGGTTTAAATTAGTTGAAATGGCAAGTGTTTTTTCCAATTCGGAGTCAATTTCCGGTATCGGGGCTGAAACCTGGGTTTCAAGCAGTCTCGTATCACTGCTGATGGCTCTTATGAGCATGGTCGCATTCTGGGTTTTAGCGCCTGCATGGTTTATATAGGCTGTAACATTCACCTCTATCTGCGAGCTGGTTACCACGACAGGTTTTACGTCCACATCGCGGATGTTGAGGTTTGAAGGGGGAACCCATGTTTCAGGCGGCTTTTGCAGAACGTCGCTTTTAATTATAACAATAGCAAAAGATAAAATCAACAACGATGCCAATATAATTGTAAGTAGATGACCCGGTTTCATAATCCCGAATCCTACAGAACTGCAATACATATAAACTTTACGAATGTTTTTAAAATCTGTTGAGTACGATTATTATTTCGCTTCTTATCAAACGATTTTTCCATGTTATTCACTCCAAGAAAAAAACAATCCCAAAACAGCGGCAAGAGGCATCTTTCTAATAAAAGCCATCCCCGGATTCTCGCCATTCATA
>JAPZAN010000218.1 GCA_027460605.1 Candidatus Methanoperedens sp. | reverse complement strand
TATTATGAAATTATCAACTATAAAACGGGAAAAAAAGAAAAAGAATCAGCCAAAAAAAGTGAACGATTCTAATGCAATAAGCATAATGAAAGTGCTCAAAGAAGCCGGGCTCTCCGAAGAGGTACTTGTATCAGCAGCCATGGAACTATACGTTCCCCATCCCGGCGTTGAGAACAGGGAAATAGCAGAGCGGGTGTTCAAGAGAGAATTAAAGCATGCGCTTTCTGATCCCAACCTGTGCATATTGCTATACGCAGGCATGCTCCTTGAAAAAGCCGGTGAGAATGGCGAACTTCCGGGCATGAGCAAAGAGACCTTTAAAAAAGACCTGACCTTCCTCATCGTTGATGAGGTAATCGGGATGAGCATAGCGAAATACATCAGCGGAGACAAGGGAATATTCGAATACGTGAGATTTGATAAATTAAAACCCGGCATCCTTTCCAAACTCGGTCCTTTCATGGACGATGTGATTGCAGGACTCATAGGCGGCGCATCAGCCAATATGTATTCACGAGGAAAAGGTAATGGCAGGAAAACAAAAACGACAAAGACAAAAGCAATAAAGAAAAAACCTGAAACATTACAGGGCGGATTTGCGGGATGAAAAACTTTAGGAAAGTTTTATCAAAAACCGTCGCGCCGCTTTACTTCGCAGACACGTATGGCTTTGCCATACGTAAACCTTTAAGAAAGGTTTATCAAACGACAGGTATGCAAAGCATACCTGAACACCACGTAAACCGAGGTATCGCTTTATGAGGGATTTCCTATCTGCCCTCCGTAGCGGTTTTGGCTTCTTGACAACCATACCCGTGGGTATCACCATGGAAGGCATCGAGAAACTGATGAAACATATCTATCTTTTCCCTTTTGTGGGCGCAGTTCTGGGTATTATCTTTGCCGTGATTGGTCTTTTATCATCCGCGATTTTTCCCCCGGTTCTTGCCTCGGTTGTGATTATTATTTCTATTTACTACTTTACAGGATTCAACCATATCGACGGGCTTGCTGATTTTGGTGACGGCATAGCGGCGCATGGAACAAAAGATAAAAAAATAGCAGCTATGCGCGATACCGCAATTGGCACAGGCGGCCTGATGTTTTGTATATTGGCAATTCTTGGAATCTTCTCTATTCTTTTTTTCATTGCGGAAATAAATTCCCAGCCTCTGTTTCTCCCCTTTGCATTAATTGTTGCAGAAACAGGCGCAAAGCAGTCGATGGTCACAGTCGCAGCTTTTGGCAGGCGGCTGCATGAGGGTTTCGGGGCAATGACCGTGGATAATACAAAAAAATCCGATTTTATTATCGGAATGGTTTTTTCATTTGCTATTGGCTATATTTTCCTGGGTGTCTTTGGTATTGAAGCAGTAATAATATCCCAGTTGGCCGGTTTACTTGTTCTCAATACCGCAAACCGCCATTTCGGGGGCGTGAGCGGCGATGTCGTTGGCGCATCAAATGAGATAGGGCGTCTTGCGGCTTTGTTTTTCATGGGAGGATTCGCTTGGATGCTATTGTGATGGCTGGCGGGATGGGAAAACGCCTCGGAAAAGATGAAAAACCTCTCACACTCCTTCTTGGCAAACCGCTTATCCATTATGTACTCGATGCTCTCCTTGGCTCGCAGAATATCGACCGCATCTTCGTTGCGACTTCGCCAAGGGTGAAAAGAACTATTGATTGGATTTGTGATTTTAAGAAAGAACATGAAAATGTGGGGATAATAGAGACCGGCGGCGAAGGTTTTGTCCATGATATGGTCCTGGCAGTTGAAAACGCAGGAATCAAAGGACCTGTTCTTATAATGATGGCAGACCTGCCCCTTGTTACGTCAGGACTGATAGACAGGATAATAGAAAAATACAACGAGGCTGGCACACCTGCGCTCTCAGTTCACATGAACCTTGATGTTTTCACAAGGCTTGGTCTTCGCCCCGATACTGTTTTTCATAAGAATTCAAGCTTTATAGTCCCATGCGGGATAAATATCCTTGATGCTGGCAGGATTCATGAAGAGCAGGAGGATTATAATCTTATCCTGGATGATAAAGAGCTGGCGCTGAACGTTAATGCGCAGGCCGACCTTGCGGTCTGTGAGAGATTTTTGAAGAATTAGTATATTTGTATACTATTATATTTTTATTTTTTGTATACTTTTATACTTTTAAACTCCAATTTTCTTCATCACATTCCTGACCCCCAGTGCCACTCCCTCAACCTCAATCCCGCCCTTTCCCTTCGCGCCGTCTCCCACAACATACAGGTTTTGAACTGGTGTCCTGCTTCCGATATCGCTTCCCGATGATGCCCGATTCACTGGCCAGCCGTTGGAATAGGACTGTACCAAAAGAACCTCGTACTTTTTGCCAGGGAACAGTTTTTTCAGGTCAAGAAGCCCAAGATTGATTTCCTGGTTCAGGTCATCGGATAACACAGTCTGGTGCGACATTATAAGATGCTTTCCCGGAGGCGCAAGGTTCGGGTCAGCATTGGTCACTTCGTTTATGCCGTTTATCCTCTCTGCGTAAGGCGTGAAAAAGACGCCGCTGTGACCTATAAGAGGTTCATCCGAAGAAAGGCATATCTTGATTCCCCTTGACGGCCTGGCTTTATTTATACCCTCTAAATAAGCATCATCCCTGCACACATACATCCTGCTTGTTTCAAGGTGTCCGATATCGCTGATAACAATGTCTGCATCGATAGTTGTTCCGCCAGCGCTGACCCCGCATGCTTTTTCCTTATCAATGATTATTTTATCCACGCATATATCAGTATGTATTTTCCCGTTATTTGACTTTATGACCTCGAAAAGGGCGCCGGTTACAGCGCCGCAGCCGCCCAAGGGCACGCCGGAACCCTTGTACAGGTACATATTATTTATGATTTCAAGCATTTCTCTTGCCGGGACATCCTTTGCCCTGAGGCTCAATGCCCAGCCGCAGAAAGAGTCTGCAAGTTTAAGCAGGAAATCATCATCGAAATATTTTAATATCCAGTCTTTAAACGAGATATCGCTTTTCGGCTTGAATTTAAGGGAATACGCAAGTATCGTGCCGAGTTTCACGCGTTTTGTGACTGAAAGTTCTTTTCTGAAATCGTGAAAAGATATTGTTTCACCATTTTCCTTCCTGATTACAGCCATCGGGCTTGAATCAATTATTTTTACACCGGCGCCAGTTTCGTTCAGCATTTGCGCAAGCGGTCCCCGCGAGCCGTGGGGTATCATGTGAAGCGCGCCCGTGCTCAGCTTGAAACCTTTATATTCGAGATTGGCAAACCTGCCGCCGATGAAGGGTAATCGCTCGAAAATCTCAACTTCGTATCCAGCTTTTGAGAGCTTTGCCCCTGCGAGCAAGCCGCCAAGACCCGCGCCGATGATTGCCGCTTTCATTAATCCTCCAAAATCGCGCGCAGAGGGCAATAACTGATGCAGATGCCGCACTCCGTGCATCTTTCTTTCATCGAAGCGCGCCCGAATACCAGTATCGCATCATACGGGCAATAAGCGGCGCACTGGCCGCAGCCCACGCAGACATTACTGACCTTCATAAAGGGTTACGCCCCTTTATGACGTATAGGGGTATCTGCGATACCCCTTGTTTTGATAAAACTTTCTTAAAGTTTTTCATAAAGGATTACACCCCTTTATGACGTCCCGAGTCACGTCTGTCTTCGACACGCTTTGCGAACGGGAGGACGTGTCCGGGTATGGCGCACCATACCCGTCGTATGGTAAAACTATCCTGAAGTTTTTCATTGCGTCCCAGCCGCCCCTATTTTCTCAACCAGTTTTGCAAGCACTTCTTTTCTCATGCCTTCCACGAACTTTATGCTGCCCACCACGAGATGACCTCCACCGCTCACTCCTGCGCCTTTGATTTCGCTGTGCAATTCTTTCACTATCTGCGGGATGTTCATTTTGACACCTCTTGAGCGCAATACTGCAAAATCAGGACCGTACCCGATGGTGACCACTGGCTGCCCGTTGTACCGGGAGCACAGGCGGTCATGGATTTCACCGCTTGTTTTGCCAGGCGGTGGAAACGTGAATTTGTGGGCATAATTTTCAACGTCAATTACATTCAATATGGCGCCGTTAGCCAGTTTTTGGGTTTTCACATTGGGCATCGACGCCTCAAGCTGCTCGGTTATAGCAGCGTTGGCCTGCTCGCACAATAATTTTACTATCTGATGATGCCGGATATTTGAACCGAGATTGAGAATGTCGTTCATGATACCCCTTCCATCATTGAACCTCTGCCAGAAAGCCTCGTAATCAATTGCAAGCGCCATGTTCTTCAGGTCTTCAGGTTTGTATTTGTCTGCTACAAGTGATTTATATAGCTCTGCTTCAGGCGCCGCTGACCTGTCCCCGACCGCTGAAACTGCAGGAAGGTGCTTTATCTCTTCCGTGACCTCCGGGTTTATCATGCGGGCAATCTCAGTGCCGATCATGCCTGTGGTTATGCCGAAATCCCCGCCGGCGTATGCAGGGTTCACATGCTCAAGCACCATGGAATCAATTGTGCCGTCAGGATGGTGGTGGTCGATGACCATGATATCCACGCCGTAAATTATCGCCTGTTTCATGGCCGGCATATCCTCCTCGGTCGCGCCGTTGTCCATCAATACCACAAGCGGCATCTTCTGGGAGAAACGCTCCTGGTCTTCAAGCGCGAATGTGAGGTCTTTTGTTACGTCCTCAAGTTCATAGAACGGCGCTTTTGAAGGGGAGCGCCTGTAGAAATGGCGGTCTGCATCAGAGCCTCCGACTTCGCGAAGCAGCGGCAGGAGCGCACGTTCTATCGCTATTGCTGATGTAATGCCGTCAGCATCTGCATGGTGCCTTATGATTATAGGCCGTGATTTGAAAACCGCTTTCCTTATGGCATGGCGCCGTTCCTCATCGAGGGCTCACCGATTACCTTCACGATGGTCTCGGACTTTATCTCTGGATATGCCCGCTCGCCTGCCTTCTCAAATGCGGCGCACTGAACTGTCCCATCCTCATCCGAGATTGTGAATATGGTGGGGCCGCCAGTCTGTTTTATCTGTATTACCTCGCCTGAGAGATGCACGAGCTTGCCCAGGTACTTTGAGAGTTCTGTTGTCTTGCGGCGGGGGAGCTGTTTTTCGACCTCAATTAGCTGGAATTCCTTCAGGCTCTTCGGGAGCAGTTCGATGTTGCCGTTCTGGGCTATGTTTTTCACTTCAACGAATAATTTATCACCGATTTCCGGGATTACATTGATGTTGCTTGAATGAATAAGCCCCCGAATCTGGGGATTCAGGTCAACGAACACACCGAAGTTGGCATGTCCCTGCACTTTTCCTTCGTAAACCTTCCCGACATCAAGCTCGCGCGTGTCGCATTCTGCGCTCAGGACATGGACAAGTGGTTTTTTGGCGCAGCTCTCGCAGAGGTCGCCTTTCGTGGTTTCCCTGCCGCAAACGGTGCATGTGAAGAACTTTCCCCTGCCGGCGCAATTCTTGCATGGTTCGATGACCGATATCCTGCCTGTGCCCTGGCACTTTGCGCATTTTATGCCCCCTCCCATGAGCTTTCCCAGGTCTTTTTCAGAGAGTTGATCAAGGCTTATGGCTTTTGGCTTGCCTGAGCCCTTGCAGTCGGAGCATTCCTTTTCGCTGAGGATTATTGTGCCTGTTCCTTTGCAGGCGGTGCATTCGGTTGTCATAGATTTGAGTGATAGATGCGGTAGGGAGTGAAATAAGTTACGTGGGTTCGTATTTCATGAATTATTAGTTATATTTTTAATTTCTGTATATTTCTGAATTTCTTTCAAGAACATACTTTCGTTATCTTTTTGAGTGTAAATTATGATGTCTTCTTTCGATCTGGTAATTGCCACATAAAATAGCCTTCTTTCCTCTTCTTCTTTATTATTTAATCTTTTATACATGGCGGGTTCAAATATGAATGGGTCTTCGATTTCGCATGGAAAACCGTATAGACCTTTATCAACACAAAGCAGAAATACAACTTTTGCCTGTAAACCTTTACTCTTATGGACGGTCATCAATTTTATTGATCGAGGATTGGGGGAATTTTTTTGAATAAGAATATTATTGAATTTCGCATATTCAAAAATCTTATTTTCTAAATATGGATTTCCAATTCTATACAAGATCCTTATATCTTCAGGAGCATACCCTTTATTGATATATTCTCTAACAGTATTTACACAATGGCAAGCGACTTGTTGATAATAGTTCCATTTGTTTTCAATTAATGATGAAAAAACAAGGATTTTCTTTTCGTCATTGTTGTTCGCTATTGTTTGTTTCTTAAGCTGCCCATCGTCATTATATTTGATTAGTTCTGCTCCAGCATCCACAATAGATTTTATGCTTCGGTAATTGACAGATAAATCAGTTCTTGCAGGATGGTCAAAATAATCTTGAAATTTTACAAAGAACTCTAAATTTGAACCTGTAAAGCCCATAATACTTTGCCAATCATCTCCCACGCAGAATAGTTTACAATTACGATTCTTTTCCATCAGTGCGTTTATAAGACGGTATCTTTGTGGACTTATATCTTGATACTCATCTATCAATATATGATCGAAAGAATTTTCATAAAGTGATCCATTCTTCTCTAATTCCACTATTGCCAGATTGATCATATCAGAAAAATCTATCTCGTTAGTTAGCCTGAGCCCTTTTTCGTACTCCCTGTAAATTACCAGTGCCAACTCTGCAAAAGTCTTTTGTTTCGGAGACCACTTTTCTTTTTCCAGTCTTTCAAGTATCTTTTCAGGTGTTAAGCCGTTTGTTTTTGCTTTTGTGATGAAATTTGCTATATCCTTAGGATTTCGTTTCATCGATTCCTTGCAATTTTTCCATACCCTTTCAACAATTTCAGAATAGCCCATTTCAGTAATAACAAAATCTTGGTCTGGATATTTTCTTCTAATCTCTTTGATTAATTTGTTTTCAAAATGGTTTATAAAATTATTACTTTTAAATTCTCCATAGGTTGTTTCTATTAGAGAATACTTTTTTTGTTGTTGGAATCTCTCTATCTTTGCCTTCATTCCTTTCCTGTAGTCTTGATCAAACCATTCAGGAACATTGCCTCTCTCATCAATCGCCCAGTGCTCGATATAGATATTATATTCTTGCAATAAGAAATCTGGTTTTGGTGTTTTTGTTTCGCCTTTTTCATTTTTATAGTTCATCCAGCCTGCGGGATGTTCATAAAGCACTTTGATGTATTTTTCATTTAGGATTCCTGTTTAATCAGTTCGTCATCTCCAAAATACAGCATATAAGCGAAAAGTTTGTTTTGAAACGAAGATTCCTTTTCTGCTTTTTTATAGAGCCCTGCTATGAATTCATTGTATCCAGACTCGAAATTATCTCCATTAAATTTTAATTTTGGATGCAATGAAGCATTAGTAAGAACTTCAAGCCCAAAAGAATGAAAAATCTTAATCTTAACTTCTATTCCAAACCTCCTGTTTAGCCTTTCTTCAATTTCCTTTGCAGCCTTATTCTGAAAAGCCAAGGCAAGTATTCTTTCGGGTGCTATTTTTTCTTGTTTTCTTAGCACAAGGTAAGCGATTCTGGTGATTAGAACTTCTGTTTTTCCTGAGCCTGCACCTGCTACCACTAGATTATGTTTATCGTCTGTTACAATTGCTGTCTTCTGTTCCTTATTGAAGTTTCGATGATATCATTGAACGATTTTTCAAAGTTTTCATTTTTTAGTTTCAAATAATGAAGAATACTTCTGTAATCTTCGAGTTTGCCCAGCAAATCTGCTCTAACAGAGTATATAAGAAAAGTATCTGCATCCTTTAGATGTTTTAAATTATTTTTAAGTTGGTAGTTTGAAGCTTCGATTTCATTTCTAACCTTTTGTGTTAATTCATCCTTCTTCTTTATTAAGATGAATATGTTCTCACCGCACTCTATCCCAGCATGCTTGAGCGCTTCGTTTATGCTTATGTAGGAATCCCCAAGATGGGCGTATTTCCCCACAACAGCGACGCGTATCTCTTTATCTATAGAAGCCATCTTTTTCATCAGGAAAACAAAAAAACCAAGTATGACAGGTATTAAAAGATATCCAAAGATTCGAAATGATTTTTGCTTTTCGATCTCTGATATTATTTCTTCTAATTTCTTAACTTCTGTTAAGAACTCTCTTCCTACCGCTATCCTGTGAATCTCATCTTGATCTACCAAATACCTGCACCACGTACTCCAATACACCCGCACATTTAAAATTATATCGACCGCAAGTCCAGCTTAGCACGGTTGAAAAGCCTATGGGCAAGATTATTAACACAATAAAAGAATTATTGTAATTAACACAAGCAGATATGCAGGAAGTAAGATGAGCAAAAGCGCAAAAACCGAACCGAAAATAGACGAAATTCTTGAGACACTAAAGAGCTTAGATTTCGTCCACAGCGTTCTGCTTTTCGGCTCTCATGCAAGAGGAAAAACAGGGAGAGATATAGACCTCTGCATCATCCCCTCAAGAGAGCCAAGTCTGAGAGAGAGATTATCCCTTGATTCCGCCATGCCATCGGGTGTTGACATTTCAATGTACCACGAACTGCCGGTTCACATCAGAAAAAGGATTTCAGAGGAAGGGAAGGTGCTTTACACTAAGGATATGTACCATTTGCTGACGCTTCTCAAAGAAAACGACCTGGAATATGCAGGCTACAGGCGACACAGGGAATATTACAATAAGGTATTAAGGGAAATGAGCAGGAGAGTAAGGGTTTAAAATGGATATCGAAAGAATAAAAGACAAATTGAGTGAGCTTCTGGTTTATATCGCTGAACTTGATGAGGATATCCCTGATACAGAAGATGAATATATAGGGGAGCGCCGCACGAGGAGAGCCTGCGAGAGAACTTTCCAGCTTGCCTGTGAGGACATTCTCGATATATGCAACCTGATAATCGCCGGAAAAAGTCTGGGACTTCCTAAGGATAACAGGGATGCTATACGAAAGCTTGCCGATGACAAAATAATTCCAAAAAAACTCTCAGACAGTCTTGAGGATATGGTCAGCTTCAGGAATCTCCTTGTCCACAGGTATGGCAAGGTGGATGATTCAAGAGCTTACCAATACCTGAAAGAGGATATTGATGACTTGTATGAGTTCGCAGAGACAATCGAGAAGTTAATTGAAGCCTGATCACCGAGCCTAAGTAAAAAATGACCATCGACCTCATCATCTCCCGCCTTAAAAACCGCTACCCACCAGGCAAATTCAATTCACGTGACCCTTTTCGCCAGCTTATAGCCACCGTCCTCTCCCAGCGCACCCGCGACGAGGTCACTGACAGAGCATCGGAGAAACTATTCTCGAAATATGGAACCCTGGCTGCGCTTGCACATGCCGATGTTGCGGAAATTGAGGAACTGATTCGGGAAGTCGGGTTCTACCGCATTAAGGCACCGCGCGTAAAGGAAATAGCCCGGATAATCAGCAATGATTACAAGGGCAAAGTTCCTGACGATATGGATACGTTGCTCTTGCTTCCGGGCGTGGGGAGAAAGACCGCAAATTGTGTTCTCGTTTACGGTTTTGGCAAGGATGCGATTGCTGTGGATACCCATGTCCATAGAATCTCTAACAGGCTCGGGCTTGTCAGCACAAAATCACCAGAAGAGACAGAAATTAAACTTCGCGAAGTCCTCCCCAAGAAGCATTGGCGCTATATCAATGAGCTGCTTGTGAGATTCGGGCAGGATATATGCAGACCGGTGGGACCGAAGTGCGGAGTATGTATGCTTGGTGACTTATGCCCTGTTGGCGGGAAATGATTCTAGTGTTATTCCAGTGCCATTACATTCTCAACAGCCTTTTTATAAGTAATACTAGAAACACTATAATTTACCCAATGAATGATATCGAAGGTTGGGGGAATAGATGAGTTGGCAGATTGGGGAGTGGGGGTTAGTGTATTAAAAAATGTTCTGCCAACCCATTGTATCATTTTAACTAATGCTTGATAAAGTTTTTCCCAAATTTAGATATTATGCATTAATAAAATACAGTCTTTAAAAAAATGTGGACAATTATTTGAGACTTATGGATAGATAATCTACTATTGGCGCAAAAAATATAATAGGGGATGCTGTATATTGCTGTATAGTATTGAGTCGCTGCACGGTATTATTAATGGAAAAGTAAAATCGGAATGGGCAAAGAAACACTACCCCATTTAGTTTCTGCAGAAAAGCGGTATTAACAAAAATGATGCAAAAAGATATATTTGAAGAATACATGGTAATTCCCCGATGAAAAAATCAATCATGGTAATTTTCATTGTATTGGTTTTCGCATCAATACTTCCGATGTCAGGAGGTACGTCCGCAAATCATACTTTTGAAATTACTTCACTCATTATTAATTTTGATAAAACCAACGCCACATTCATAGTGAATTATGACCTCGGTAAAATTCCAAAAATGTATATTCTTTTATTTGGAAGTAAAAGCATTGAACCCAAAATAAGAAACATCTTCTCGAATTTTGAGTATGATATTGTGAAACTGAATCAGGACGAAACAATTCTCAATGTGAAAAACATCTCACGGCTTGAAAATGGATTTTATTTGCATGATTCGCGCAAGCTTGGAGCCAGTATAAATTCCATCATCGTTTCCACCCCCGATTCGCCTCGCACAAAAGAATACACCAATCTTAATTCAACACCCAACACATTTTACCGCTCATGATGCTTCTTTTTCTGGAATACCGAGGGCAAATGTACAAGGTATGTCCCATCTTCTTTAAGCGCCATTACGATTTCATCTCTTTCCAGCAGCGATTCAAGATTTAATTCGTATGAACCCGGAGATACTATCCTCACGGATTCCACTCTCTCGCCTATTTCATCAG
>JAPZAN010000217.1 GCA_027460605.1 Candidatus Methanoperedens sp. | reverse complement strand
GTATTAACACGGGTCAGGAGGATTGTGGTATCGCCGACAATATAACGCCCCGGCTCAAGAACGAGCTTTGGTGAAATTCCAATAGCTTTTGTTCTCTCCTCAAATATAGGAAGAATCGCATCCGCGTGGTCTTGCGGTTTTGGCGTTTGCGCCTCGTCTTTCTTATATGGAATCCCAAGACCCGAGCCCATATCTACAAATTTAAGCTCTATTCCGAGCGCTGTCACTTTTTCCACCAGGTCCATCATTTTCTGCGCCGCTTCGCGAAAAGGCGCCGTATCCAGTATCTGCGAGCCGATGTGGCAGTGTATCCCGGTGGGTGAGATTCCGGGAAGCTTCGAAGCTTCGCGATAAACGCTTACAACATCCTCCGAAGGTATCCCGAACTTGGAAGTCCTGAGTCCTGTGGATATTTTAGGATGCGTCTTCGGGGAAACGTCGGGGTTCACGCGGAATGCGATTTCCACTTCTTTCCCTGCCTTTTGCGCCATCTCTGATATGGTATGCAGTTCATCCCCCGAATCCACTGATACCTTTACACCAAGCTCCACGGCTTTTTGAAGCTCAAAGTCTGTTTTTGAATTGCCGTTGAAAAGGATTTTCTCACGCGGGATACCGGCAAGCAGCGCCATATAAAGCTCGCCGTAACTGAAAACATCAGCGCCGGCCCCTTCCCTTGCAAGCATCCGCAGGATAGCAAAACTTCCGTTGGCTTTAGCCGCATAGTATATATCGGCATCGGGGAATGCTTTCCTGTAAGTAGAGAAATTATCGACAACACGGGACTCATTGGTAACATATAGCGGCATACCATATCGCTTTGCAAGCTCTGTGGTGTCCGCCCCCCCTATTACCAGGTGATTATTCCTGATTTCAAGATGATTTTTTATTGTGAACATAGATGCACAATTAGTTGTAATCATATTATAGTTTTCACATCACGGGAATCTTAGCGTTTGCTATTACACACCTCTTTCACATGTAACTTAATAAACATGTGAAACCAAAGCCATACCTATGGCACCAAAAAATTGTTGGGAACTTAAGAAATGCGGAAGAGAACTTGGCGGAATAAAAGTTAAAGAAATGGGCGTATGCCCGGCATATCCGCATCATGGAAGGGACTGCTGGATGGTTGCAGGAACATTCTGCGGAGGCAAGGTCCAGGGCACACATGCCCAGAAACATGGCACATGCATGGTCTGCGATTGGTATAAATCCGTTAAGACATAATCTCCACGGCTAAATTACAGCCGTTAGATTTTCTTTTTATATATTTTGTCACTCCTGTTGATTATTACTGTTAATTATCATTGTTCTATATCACACGTTTTTCACAAATCGGTTTATATCCTGATTAATTAACATTAAGTTTCAGAATAAAAACAATTAAGGTTCTTGATATCATGAATAAACGAACAATAACCGCAGTTGGCGTTTTATTATTATTGGCTAACTTGAATGTCGCCCGGGCTGTCAACGGCATAAGTAACGGGATTGACATCAGCGGGACAATCGTAAGGTTAATATCCTTCCTTCTTGGCATGTGCGGTGCGACTTACCTGGCTGCAGGATTGTGGCAGAGAGCGGAAAAGGGGTCCGAGACCTGGAAATACCTTTCAATTTCCATGGTTTTGTTCGTGTTCTGGAATGTCATAATGGCTTTTGGTATTTTGCTGGATGTGCTGACAGTGCAAAGAGCCGAGCGTGATATTGCCATATCAGCGGATGCCCTGAATACTTATTATGCGATTGTAAGGATTCTTGACCCGGTTATAGAGGTTATTGTATTCGTAATACTTCTTTTCGGGCTTCGGAAGATTATAAATGCGATGCGTAATGAGCCGTGGAGTGTGTTCAGCAAGGAGGATGCAGATGAATGAAGAATTCTTTGTTGTCCTGAATTCTGTTGCCTCCATGATAGTAATGGTTTGCAGTGTTCTTTCCTTTCATTTACTTGTCGGGATTTCAAGAGAACTGAAAGGCTTAAAGACAATGGACCTGATGTGGAAGAATTTCATTATCATGGCCAATCTTTTCATACTGCTGGGTATTACAAGGGCGGTAGGCTCTATCGGTACTATTATTTTTGAAGGGTTCTATCCTGTCTTTGAGGCTTTATTATCAGTGACCTTGATTCTGTTTTTTGTATTCGCAATATTATTATCCATATCGATTGAGGAGATAACGGAATAGTATGGGCGGCAAGATTTTATCCGAAGAAGAACGGCGGCACATGCTTGAAAAGCTTGAAAGTAAAATAGTTGCCACACGCTTCATGACCTTAAAATATATTTCTTCTTCGATAAACCAGGATAAGGTGGATTTTGCAAAAATGGATATGGAAATGCCTGATTTTACCAAGAGTCTTGTCAGGATTATCGAGATGCAGGCAGAGAAAGACCCTGAGGAAATGGTAAAGCGTGAAGCGGGTGTGTGCCTTGAGAACCTTAAAAAGAAACTCAATCCGACGCTGATGCACGATGTACCCATGTGCTCTTCATGCGGGGAACGCGTAGTAGTTTCGTACAGGTTCTGTACCAAGTGCGGGGTTGAGTTAAAAGGGCAGAAATGGGCTTTTACTTATAAGCTCTGCGAGAAATGCCAGAACCCGATTGACCCGAAATGGAATAATTGTTCCTATTGCGGCAGCCAATTGATAAAGAAAGTGGAAGTTGCCAAGACCTGTTCATTCTGTAAGAAAAACATCGAGCCGAGCTGGCTCATATGCCCGTATTGCGGCTCCAAACTAAAACTTGTCGCAGGTGTCTGAAGACATCCTTAAAATCATAATTACGGTTTAAATTAGAATCTACCTTACAGACCTGTGCCGGTCAGCCCTTAATACCAATACATATACACAGAGCAGCAATCCTCCGGCAGCATACAGGATAAGTAATGTCAACGAATAATATTCATAAAAAAATATGGCAAGACTTGTGCCTAAAGTCATGGCAATAGGAAGTAAAAAACTCAGGACTGTAATATTTTTAGAAACCATTTTTTAATCTTCATTATACTAATTCGTTTCTCAATGATAAAACTGCTGTTGTGAATAAGTGTGATACCTGATTTAATGTTGTTTTCATTACTTCATGTTCACTATTCACACAATTTTCACAACTTCGTTTATATTCAGGTGAACCATAGAACGTTTTGCGCGCTAAAAGGACGTTTTTATGTCTATAAGAAAAAACATATCATTAGAATCAGGACATCTCCAGAAGCTGGAGCCGCTTGTCCGAAAACATAATGGGAATTTCAGCGCTGCGATGCGTGAAATAATAGACCTTATAGATATAATGACAAAAGACCCAGAGGCTGTAAATAAACTTATAGACGGGTTAAAAACAGACTACAACTTCACCGAAACAATCGTTTACTGGCTGATAAAACAGGCCCGCGGCAGGCTGATAGATACCGAACATCTCAACAGCATTATAGACCCCGCGAAGATAGTGATGCTCTCCGACCTTGAGCGGTATCTTGATGATATGACCTCAGGTGTGAGCTGGCAGACCAATATAAAAATAGATGATTACGATGATAACGTTCATCCCTCGCATGTGAAGGTCACCCTGTCCGGGAATAGTATATACAAGATGGAATTTCTCGGTGGAATGATTTCTTCTTATTTAATCACGCATAAAAAGCAGGAAATCGTATCCTTGAAAAAGATGTCCAACAAAATCACGATTAGTTTCAAGAAACAGGTGAATACAAATCTTGCCAGGCAGTCTCTTGTTAATTATTTTGGGGATATGGACGATATAGCGTGTGAAATTTTGAAAAAGCAGGAATTCTGGAAATGCATTGTTAATCTCTATAAACAGACCAATTATAACATGGTAACCATCCCAAAAAATTATTACAATGAATTGTTGATAGGAAAGGAGGCCCCAAGTTATCTCACGGCGCCTATAGAGGCAATTCATAAGATCCCGATACGGGATATACCGCTGGAAATACTTATCCCGACCATGAAATCGGTGTATGAATTCATGGGGATTGTGGAAAGAATCGACGTGAACGAGAATACATTGTACATCTATCATGGGAATACGGATGTGCGTGCTATAAATGCAATAGAAAAAATCCTTTTGAACGTGCTTAATTCCAACGGCACCAAATATAAATCCCGGTGCTCTGAAAACCTGATTGTGATGAGTCCTGTAATACCGATGAAAGAAATACAGGTTGAAAAGTTAGAATAATTATTATCAAGTGATTTCTTTGCCTGAACCTCCAGAGTCGGGAAGCAATCCTGACTGTAAGCTTTAATATGTTTAAAGCACAAAATTCACATATGGCAAAAGTTGAAGTTCTTCTTGCGACCGATGGGTCTGAATCAGCTAAAAAAGCGGAAATTGCGGCATTAAAAATCACAAAATCATATAATATCAGGATGGCGGCGCTTTTTGTTGTGAATGTTCCTTCCGCATCCGAACGGGACGAATTGATAAAATATGGTGAAAAAGTTCTTGACGAAGTAGTTGCAGACGGGAAAAAAACGGGTGTGGATGTTCAGAAAATCCTGAAGCTCGGAAGCCCTGCAGAAACTATTTTGAATGTTTCAAAAAGCCTCAAGGTTCATACAATCGTGATGGGCTCCGAAGGCAGGAAAGGGTTAAAAAGAGTCCTTCTGGGAAGCGTTGCCGAGAATGTGGTGCGGAATGCAGAATGCACGGTACTTGTTGCAAGATAATCTAATATGAAATTTAAACCGGGTGGGAAATATGAATTATAAGAAAATTGAAATTTCAGCGGATTCAAACTCCGAAGATATTGCACCTTTTGCGCTGGCGATACATGAACTTCTCGGACTGCCTGTGACCATGAGGAGCCTGAATAAAAAAGGCGTCAGGATTGAAAAAGGAAAAATCCTTGATAATAATTATAGCGGTCCTGTGCTTGAATCCGTATTAAAAGAGAATAAAACCATACGCATTATCCCGACAAGCGGCAAATATGCGGGCATTCCCGTGATAGTCGCACCCATAAGGAATAAGGAAGGATATGGCATAGCTGCCATAGGCGTCGTTGATGTGGTCGGCACTGTGGACCTGGGTTTCATCTTTGGCGATTATCCCGAGGTTGTAAAACAGGTGCAGGAATGCGTAAGGGCGCGCGTGACCGTTCCTTGAAACCTGTAATTCGCATTGCGAAAAAAGAGGAGTTGGATGCCCTTTTTGAACTTGAGGAGAT
>JAPZAN010000216.1 GCA_027460605.1 Candidatus Methanoperedens sp. | reverse complement strand
TAATCCATCTCGCATTTTCCTGTCATCTTCTATAACTAAAATATCTTTCATAATATCAAACCGGTAATTTTATTGTTAATGTCGTGCCCTTTCCTATATTGCTTTTCACTTCTATAGAGCCATTGTGGCGTTTGATAATCCCATAGGAGATCGAAAGACCAAGACCTGTTCCTTTGCCCATCTCCTTTGTCGTGAAGAAGGGATCGAATATTTTGTTCAGGTCTTCCTTTGGTATGCCGCAGCCGTTGTCAGATATGTTAATCTCCACGTAATCATTTTTGGTTGCAGTTTTAATCATTAGTTCGCCCTTTTTCTTGATTGATTGGATTGAATTCTTAAGCAGATTCATTATGACCTGCTGAATCTGGCCGCTATCGGCGCGGATACGTGGAAGAGGCTCAAGTTCGGTGGTTACTTTGATATCCTTTAACTGGGGAGTCATAATGCCAAGTACTTTTTCTATTTCTTTATTTATATCTATGCGGGTTAGTTTGGGTTCAGATTGCCTCGCGAAATCGAGCAGCCCTTTCACTATCTGCGCCGCCCTGTTTGTCTCATCATTGATGATGGTGAGTTTTTCTTTGGTATTCTCATCATCCGTATTTTTTAGAAGCATCTGGGTGTAAAGGGATATATTGCCAAGCGGGTTATTTATCTCATGGGCAACCCCTGCCGCCAATTGTCCAATCGTAGCGAGTTTGTCGGATTGTTGCTTCCAAAATCCGGGACTACATTCAGTTCATTGACATGCTTTCCCTTTAATTCCTCAGGAGAGAAACCCAGTATCTTCTCTGTTGCTTTGTTGGAGTAGATTATATAGCCGTCAAGGTCGGTAATTCTGACTCCGTCGGGAGCCTCTTCAACAGCAGTCGAGAGCTTCCGAAGCTCGCTTATACTTTCACTCAGGCTATTTGACATCTGGTTGAAGGCATTTGAAAGAGTCTGGATTTCATCATCCTTTGAGCTGGTTTCTATTTTGAATCCGAGGTTTCCCCTGCCTATTTCTTCCGCCCCTTTTACCAGAGTGCGTATCGGTTTTGTCAAATAGTTCCCGGCTATATATGCCATCATAATGCCCAGCACACCTTCTATCAGGATGTTGGCGATATTGATACGAGTCGCCCTTGCTATCTTTTCGTTTATTGGTCTCCTGTCCATTCCGACGTGGACAAAACCTGTCCTTTTGCCGATTATCGGGGCTTTAAAATCAATGACATATCCCCATTTATCGGGAACCAAAGAACCGGTACCGTTATCTGTGCTGCCTGCGAGAAGTTCATTTGGAAAGCCGCCATCAAATGTATGCGCTAATACATTATTATTTGCATCGGTTATATATACATAGACCACTTCATTATCGGAATTATTAATATTCACAGCAAGCTGGTGGAGGTCTCCAGTATTCTCTTTCGATAAAAGCCCGCTGCTTTCTTCAGCTAGATGTCTTGATAGGAGCTGCCCTTTTTCATTAAGCTGTTCTGATAATGCCCTGTCCATGTCAATCTGCATGAAAATAGTGGTCAGAACATCAAAGATTATTATGATAGCGACTGTCCAGAAAATGAATTTCTTAACTATCCCTCCGCCGAAAATCCGATTTAGTTTATCTTTTAGCATCTTTGGCTTACTCTTTTAGATTATTTATTTCCAATTATTGCATTTACACCTACTAAAGCTATCGGATAATCATAAAGCAGGTGTGAATGAATTGAAATTTTTTTCAAAAAATGCCTCTCAGTTGAAAAATGAAGCTCCCCATAGCAAGCTGTGGGGTATCTCCTGTATACTCGGCTGTTGTCGCACTTCTGGATGGCTGTACCCAACCGCAGCAAGCTGCGGGGTATTCCGATAAAATAAAGATTATATGTTTGGAGTCAATGGTTATTGATGACGAGCGAGTATAATTTTTTTAACAATCCCCACCATTCCCCACTCGCTCGTTTAACTATGAATTCGCTAATAATTCGAGAAGACATGATTAAAATTGGGTGGATATATGCAACACTATTCTGACGCTATATATCAGTGGAACTAATAGAAAGAGAAGCCTTTGCAGAAAAAAAACAACTTCCATTGGATAGGATAGGTAAGGTGTAATTGCACCTGCAAAGGCTACAATCGTATTTACATTTAGATAATATAAATACTTTTTTTGAAATAAAGTTATAATTGAACTGGTTTATTGGAGAAAAATTAAACAAGGCTCAGTAATTGAAAATTTTTTCAATTAAATACATATTAATTGAAATATTTTACAAATAAAGGTTATATAATGTGAAATTAACGTTTATTATACCTATATCGATAATGATTTGGATATGACCCGCTGGAACAAGACGCTCGGGAAAACGAACCCAGATAAATAAAATGATCAATACCAAGAATAATAATAATAATATATGCCAATATGCTTTTGACAGAGTACAATTCCTTACCATATATATAATTTTTCAAACAGGAAGAAACTGATGAAAAAGGATATTCTGAAACCATAGTCCTGTATTCTGATGATGCATATGAGGCACGAATATCGAAATACAATGATTTAAAATATGATTCTTCTATCCGTTCTTAATTCGTGAAATAATGTTGAGATGAATTGATGAGATATATATATCAAATTGTAATAATTTTAATTCTAACTTATGCGAGCATATTTCCCGTACTCGCCGATGAGACAGAATGGGTGGACCCTCAAGAAAATACATTAAGATTGGCAGAATCTTTTACAAGGGAGGGTTTTTTGATTGAAGCATCAGATTTCTATGAGAATACGTCCCTTATTTCTGTGTATGATAATAACTACAGTTTGATAACAAGAAATATAACCCGAATTAATGACTGGTTTGTAATAGATAACCGGTTGAATGTTACTGTAATTGATCTTCAAGAAATAACAGGAAACATTAGTTCAAGTCATGGAGTCAATGTAGTTGTGGATCAGTGGGTGAAGATTCAAACAAGAGTAGCGGGCAGACCTGCGCCCAGGGTATCGATATTTCCTTATGAAAAACAGGTTTTAAATAAAACGACAGTCAGCAGGGTTTTTACATCCGGCTCCGAGGTACCGATTAATTTTTCAATTATAAATGAAGGCAAATCTGTGCTAAAAAACTTAACTTTGAAAATTAATTCAAGCTTGCCCCTGCTTTCCAGAGAGAAGGTGGATTACGAACCACCGGATTTAAATGCCGGAGCAGAATCCGACGTTATCACAGTCCGTTTTAAAGCACCATTCACAGAACAAAGTAAGTTGTTTACAATCTCGGCAGAAGCTGAAGGCAACGACGTATTCGGGAGAGCCTATAAAGCATCCGATTCTACCGACATCGAGGTGGTTCCCGGAATTGATAATAGCATAGAGCTAAAGAAATATGTGTCGGAAAAAGTGTATATGGGCGACGTTGCTGTCGTTTCCATCAGCATTAAGAACAACGGCAGCCGGACAATAAATAACGCTAGTTTGCATGATAACCTTCCTGAAGGTCTGGAATCTTTAAATACAAACCTGTCATGGAATTTTACGTTAGGGGCGTATGAACAGAAATCAATATCCTATCAAGTAAAACCCCAAAAACCCGGTACTTATTTTTTCCCGGCTGGAAGCTCCAGCATCGAGTACCAGGGATCGGCATATAACGCAAAACCTGCCAAGTTAATCGTAAATGGTCCTTATGTGGTGTTAATCAAATCTGCAAACACCTATAGCCCGGTCAAAGGAGAGAGCCTCCGTATCATGGTAGAGGCTGTAAATACAGGGGATTCCACAGCCATAGTCAAACTGAGCGATGCTGTCCCGGCTGCTTATTCCATGGAATCAAAAAATAAGCCGTCCAACATGGTTTTAAGTACTATGGTACTTCATCCTGGGGATTCTGAATCGGTTTCGTATACACTTAAAGTAACCTCTTCAAATAGTTTTATCCTTCCGCCAGCAAACGCCACGGTTTTAGACCAATTTCTGTACCAAGATGAGCGATATACGCAAAGAGTCACTTCAAACAGCCTTGTAATAAATGTCAGCAAGCCCACAGAGCTGGAGTATCCTCCTGTCAATGTAATCACCCCGGCACAGACCGCCGTGCCTGAGAACACCGAGACGCCCGTTACAGCCGTGACGCCCGTTCCAGTAACTCCAAAAGCAGCTCCCGGATTCCAGGGATATATTTTCATTATACTTCTCATAGTTCTCTGGGATATAAAAAAACATAAGTTTAGAGGATAAATTTAAATGAGTTCAATGAATCAACAGGAAAATACATCCGTCATGTTTAGAGATACTACTTTAAAAAAGAGCATAAAGCCTAAGTTCATAGTGGGAATTCTGGTTTTTTCTTCCATTATGGCTCTTCTTGTGCTCTCAGCGGCACCTGCAAATGCGTTTGAAAGACCTCCTTTCAAAGACGCTCTGGTAAATCAATGGCATCCTGGCTCATTTTGCATACCCTGCCATTATACGCTTTTGAGTACTGAAAAAGCCAGTGCGATATCCAGCAATTGCAGATGTCACAACTATAAATCCAGCGAGGGCGGCTTTAAAATAGACCTCAGCAAGATTCCAGCGCTGCATACCAGCATTGTATGCATCAAGTGCCATGTGGGTACAAATAAAGAAAACAACTTGACAGCGTCGGATTTCCACAGGGTAATGAGCAAAGTAGCGTGCCTTGAATGCCATACCTTTGCTAACGGTACATATCAAAAACCACAAAAAACACAGTGCACAGACTGTCACGGCGGCGACCCGCATATGGTACATGGTAAAAAGCTTGAAAATATGTGCGTGACATGCCACGGCGATGCTATAGGGAAATACACCTCTACATTTGGATCAACAGCGCCTGGGAAAATGCCGGCATTTTCTCCTGCATTAACTAAATCACAGGTTGCCGTAAAAGAGTATCCTACGATAGGACAGTTTATATCAGGAATAATCCAATTTATATTACAGATAATCAGGTGAGTTCTATGAATAAAATAATAATAGTTTTGTTAATCCTTTTCGGAATAATAATTTCAGGATGCATAGCAAATCCTTTACGGCAGGTACCTGTTGTAAAAGTAAATATTACCTTTGCTGAAGACAAACAGGGTATTGCGCAGGTAGTAAATTACACATTGGTGCAGGGAACTGTCAATTATCTCAGCAGACCAAGGCAAACGGAGGCATATTCTTTCCCAGCAATAGGCTCAAGAACGATAATTTCGAAGAGCGTAAATAGCAGTATAGGGCCGTGGGAAATGGTACCATACAAAGGAAGCGGCACCTACTCTTATAATATAGGTTTTGATGAGAAACATTACCCTGTGGCTAATGATACAGTGCATGTTTCTATCACCGTCGTGAATGCAAACGCGGGAAAAATAGGTAACCTTGAGGAAATAATAAAATGGAAATGAAAATAATCCCAGGATTATAACGATGGTAAGCAGGCTGGCACTGCTCGGAATAGCAATCGCAGTAGCAGGACTGATAGCCCTGCCTGAGACCCTGGCATTGTTCTCGGGGGGGCATAATTTCTATGATGTCCTATCCAACAATATATACGACCAAAATGGAACTAAAACTACGGCTATACCCTGTGAAAAATGCCATGCGGATATATCCGTTGAGCTAAGACGCGGTGGTGCAAATGAACCGCATAGTAATGAATCATGCGATGAATGCCATATGACTGTTGCGCTGTCGGCAGAAGGTCTTAAGAATGGGGAGAACGGGACATTCCATGCTGCAGCGTCTCCTGCGTGTCTGGACTGCCATGGCTATAACGCTACAACAGAAAATGCAACAGGAGCAGGGAATGCAATGAATATTATGAATGGCTCTTATGAAGTACATAAGCAGTTCGCAGCCGGCAGCCTGAATTCCGCGCTTTTGAAAGATGCAAACGAAGCATGTATCTCATGCCACACGCATGTTGCCGTGGACATCAACTGGAAAAAGGCAGCCATGATAAACTTCACCGCCCTTGGAACAATCGATGGCGGCTGGACAGTGGGCAATTTCACAATAGGTGGCAGCACTCTGATAAACACCTATGGCAACCAGACAGGTCAGGTTAACAGTTCATATTGAAATTTTTTTCAATAAATTTGCTTAATTATAATTTTATTTCAAAAAAAGATATATGTCAGTCCAAAACAATCCCACATCATACCCAAATTAAACCCTAATTTGGGCGAAAGAATAGATAGGAGATGAAAATAATGAAAAGTAAATTAGTGATGCTTGGGATTGCAGTCGTGGCAATAGGACTTGTCGCGCTGCCCCAGACACTGGCATTGTTCTCAGGACAGCATAATTTCTATGATGTGCTCTCCAACAATACATGGAACAACACTGGTACAGCAATACCGTGTCTAAAATGCCACGCAGATGTATATGCCGAGTTAACCCAGAAGAATCCTGATGGCTCTACAAACCTGTTAAATCAGGGACATTTGATCGTTGCTGGAGGCTGCGCGGGCTGCCATATAACAGATGGACCGGGTAGTGAGAATAAAAATGGAAACCCAGAAGGCGCCACAAATGTAACATTCCATGCAGCAGCGGCACCCGCATGCATAGAGTGCCATACCGGAGCTGATATAGACAAAGGCGCAATGAATGCCACGCTTATCTTCAACGGTTCGGAAGAAGTACACAAGCCATTCGCAAATCAGGCTTATTCCTCTAAGCTGTTGAAAGATGCGAACGAAGCATGTGTGGCATGCCACACGCATGTTGCAGTGAGCATCAACTGGGATAAGGCATACATGATGACCTTTAATGCAACAGAAACTGCAGATGCCACCACCGGCCATAACTGGACAGTGGATACCTTCAATGCTACCGGCAGCGCCAATACAACGAGCTTCGGCAACCAGACTGGTGGTATAAACAGCTCGACTGCACCAGTGGCTAGCTTACCATCGCCGACACCGATAGGATTTAACCCAAGCAATCCGTAAGTAGATAAGATAAATCGATAGGAAAAATATTATACTATTTTTCCTATTCCAATTTTTTTTATGTACATCCCCTTAAACGAAATATTGTTTTTTGGAATGCTTCTGGTATTTTTAATAATTGTATATCGAAGAGTTATATATAACACTGAATTCTTTGAGCCTATCAAATCGAGATATCTGGCTTTTGACAGGAAAAATAAAATCAACAATTATATTAAAACAATAAGCATGCAGCCTGCGGACACCCAGAAAGGGATGTTGAAAGAGGGTTTAATTCTTACAACTGTACTGCTCCTGATGTTCCTGCTTGCCTCAAAGGCTGTTTTCTTCACGGCTGTCGTATCAGGAAGCATGACCCCCACCTTTGAGAGGGGCGATATGGTTTTGATGCAGAACATAGATCGCACATACAGAGTCGGGGACATTATAATGTTCACCCGACCTGATACATCAAATCCCGAGTCGCACAGAATAGTATCCATAACCAGCGAGGGCATACAGACACAGGGCGATGCAGTTGGAATAATGGATTACTGGGTGATTAAAGATAAGGAAATAATAGGGAAAGCCATCACTCTTGAGGGAAAACCCGTAGTGATAAAAGGATACGGTAGATTCTTCATAGTGGATTACATAAACAAAAACCAGGATTTTGGTCCTTTCGGGCAGGATGCCCAGAAATACATCATGTTTGTCCAGATTGTAAAGCTCTACGGGTACGTTATTGCAGTAGTTTCTTTGCTGCTGTACATTGTTGTAACAGTCAGGAAAAAACCGCAGTTATATGCATTTAAATCTAAAATAAACTATGAAAAACGATAAAACAGATATCCCAGTTCTCAGAAATATACACTCAAAGATACATGGAAGGGCAAACCTCTGTAGCGGAGTTATATGGAACTGAGGCATATCTTCCTCATTATAGCCTTATTTGCCACTTCTGTATTTGTAGCACCCACCGTGCTTTCGCTGTTTACAGGCCAGCACTCGTTCTATGATAATAGTACGTATGCAGGGACGCCGTACTGTTTGAAATGCCATTCAGATATCCTGCAGGAGTTGAATTCTTCAGCGCATCATCACTCCTTTACATGCGGCAACTGTCACGGCATCCCGGATACAGGTTCAAATATGACGCATGGGAATGTGACCATTCCAGATTGCCTTGACTGCCACGGTAGTTCACCTGCAACCGTGACGGACCAGAATAATAATGCATGGATTGCACCGGCAGCGGCTGTTTATAATGAAAGTGCTCCAGCCGGTGCGGACGCACATATCCCGTTCGTTTTAAGTGCAAACAATAGTATATACAAAGGGAACAATGCTGCGTGTATTTCGTGTCATTCGAGTTTTGGTAATGGCATAAATTTTTCAAGACCGGGCTCTATTAACTGGAATGTGACGAATTCATCTGGTACATGGATGATAGAGAACCTCACTGCAGGGCAGATTAAGACCGTTGCAATAACGAAATCTCTTGATGGGAGAATGCATAATATTACATCCAGCGTAAATTGCGTGTCCTGCCATGACGACATAAGACAGGCAGTCTTAAGCGGCGGTCATTCCAATGAACAATGGGCAAAGGCGCATAATTATACCTACTACACCGATATGAATGACTATTGCAGCTCCTGCCATAATCCGCAGACTCAGGTCAATAATAATTCACCATATCCGGCATATCCATTCAATTCACCGAAACACGGTGCTATCAACATATCCTGTATGGACTGCCACGGCAAATCCAATATACTGGTAAATATCTATGGAGGCTGGAATACCGCCCCTTATAACAGCGGCAGTATGGGCAGCATTGAGACTTCGATAGCTCAGCAACCTGCTTTTACTCAATCGTATCTCTGCATGGCATGTAAGGATACAGGTAATCCTGTTCCGAATCCTTCATTACACTTTACTTATTATACAGAACCAAATGTAACCGTGATTCTAACATATCCGAATGGAACAATACAAACATATCCGTGATAAAATGAAGAACCCTTTACTTGACGTTGCCGAAGATATATCTATAAAGCCCTTCCAGAGGCTATCGTTTTTTGAAAAAATAGGTTTAGCCAGCACTTTACTCATTTCGATTGTGATTCTAATGCTCTCAAGCGTTTCATTTTACCTTGATATTTTTATCAAATCCGATTATTTATACGGTTTAATAGATATCCTGGTTATTATCTTATCTCTGGGCGCGGTATATTTTCTGTTTAATATTTTTAAAAGGAAGATTATTACGGATGTATTAATCGATACAGCATTCCAGGAAGGTGTTTATGAAAGATTGAAACCGTTAATCGAAAATATCGCGCAGGCGCATGTAGATACGAATATTCTTTTAGAGCGGGTATCCGGCATGGACTTAAAGATTCAAAGTATTCTGAAAGAACAGTATTCAAAGGATATAAACGCATCTGATATTATGAAAGAACCAATTGCTATAGGGACATCCATCAAATTCACAATAAAGGCAATCTTTTTAATAACCGTAACAATGGCTGCCTTCATGTTCCTTATAAATTTCAATATTGGCGGTATAATAGCCTACGGTATCCTTTTAATCTATATCATGTGGTGGGGATTCATTACTAATGAATATAACCTGTGGAAAGAATCTTCTGCATGGGGCGCTGTTTTTTTCCCGATTCTTGTGATACCGGTGAGCGTCATGCTTTTGAGTAATCTTTTAAATTACAATGTAATGCTGGCAGCGCTATATGTGGCTCTGGGGCTATACGCATTTGCCTATTACCTCTGGGCAATATATGTATCAACAGGAAGCCTGCCGGTTATAGCAATGAAGAAGGAGCAACCTGTAGCAAGTGAATTTTTCGCATTACAGCAGAGAGGAATCTTAAAAGAATTTTTAGATATGGTTGCTTCCCGGCTTGAACAGCAGTTACGAAAGGAAGAGATAAGTCGGGAGCAAGAGTATGCATGGAAAAATAAATGATGATTAAGGCAGGTTTTGTTTATAGAGCATTTGCGTCCAGATTACTCAGGATTCATCCTCCCAATGCTGGTTTACTTTAATCTGAGGTTGAGTTACATATATTAATAATAACTTCAATTATGTCCAAAAACATAAGCACTCTACATGCATTTTCCCAAGATCTTAATAAAACAATTTATATAACGTCACACATGAATTATATACTGGCAATAACTCTGGTCATACTGTTCATCATATTACCTGTCCCCTCATTGGCGATGAGCAATGGCTATGCCAGGACAGTTTATAATGTGAGGGGACTGCAGGATTATGATTTGCACTGGAATGATAGATTTCCGCCGGGCAGCGCCATAAAAATTTATGTAGAAGCAGACGGAATAAACCACAGGCGTGAAGTGGCTGTTGACTATGTTTTTATTATCAGGGACTCAAATAATAATATAGTAGATACAGCGTCATATAGTAATACATTTCATGATTACCGAGAAAACGATTTTATTACATATTCAAGAGAAGTGCCTGAAAGCTGGACGGATGGGGTTTATAAGGTAGAAATTGATATATTTGATCTGTTGAACGATTCGAGCATGGATCGGTATTATAATGACGTCGCTTTATCGTATTTAAATGGGAGCAGTAAGCCGGATGTACCTGTTATGAGCCGGGGAACAATCTTAAATCTATCAAATGCTGCACAGCAGCATATGCAGATTGAAAAAACATTTTATATAGACCGGTATGCAAGCAAATATCCAATCGATAGGTTCAGGGTTGAAGGCATCATGCTTGATAGAACAAACGCAGCCCCAAACGAACCAGTGCAGGTGAGTGCCAATATAACAAATACTTTTTACGATACAGGTTCAACAAATCTTTCCTTGCTGCTGGATAATACACTGATAAATACTACTGCATTCGAGGTTGAAGCATATAGTTCACGCCATGCTGTTTTTACGGTATCGACCAATATTACGGGTAACCATAAGGTAGAAATAATTCCAACTGGAAAAAACACCGCAGGATTAAACCTTTCGGCGTTTTTTAATGTAAGCGCAGAGAAAGAACCTGAGGTACCTACGACGATTTATTTTAGGGATCTACAGATAGATCATTTAAGCGTTGCACCAAATGAAACGGTAACCATTTTGGTGACAGCGGAAAATAAAGGTAAAGAGGGGTCTTCGCGTGTTGATTTATACATCAATAATCTCCTGATAGAGGAACGTGATGTCCATATGAACTTTTCAGAAACAAAAGATATAAAATTCAATGTCACGAAAGCAGAACCAGGCGCATATAGAGTAACTGTCGGAAATACCAGTCTAAACAAGATTTTTTTTGTGGAAACAGTTACTGCCACTCCGACAGCTAAAGGCGTACCTGGAGTGGAAAAAAAACCACAACTTAAATCCGTAATCTTGCTTTCGATATTAGTTGTATTTATAGTGATATTACGATTATACTTGAAAAAGAAATTAAAGTGATAATATGGCTCCAAAGATCATTGCCCTTGGTTCAGGAAAAGGCGGCGTCGGTAAAACAACGGTTGCATTAAATATAGGATTTGCAATAGCATCATTAAATAAGAATGTTCTGGTTGTGGATACAGATGTATCACTGCCAAATCTGGATTTATATACGGGTCTTGAAAAGCCAATAATCACTCTTCTTGAAGTGCTTAACGGTACGGCAGACATTCAAAGCGCGATATATACCATTCAAATGGGACTTCATATCCTGCCATGTGGCTCTTCGCTGCAAGCCTTACGGGATGTAAATATAGATAAATTAGGGGATGTTATCGCAGAGTTTAAAAACAGTGAATTTGACTTTATAATTCTCGATGTTCCAGCAGGTCTTTCCAGGTTCAGCATATTACCCATGACATATTCTGATGAGGTTTTACTCATTGTCAATCCCGATCCTGCTTCCATATCCGACGCCCAGAAGGTAAAAGCAGTCTCGGCACTTGCAGGTATTAATGTTACAGGCATAATTGTAAATAAATATATAAAGAGCATTTACGAGGATGTTGGAGTAAAGTTAGGTTTGCCGGTTTTTGGAGTAATACCGCAGGACGATGCAATCGTTAAAGCCAGAGATACCAAGAAGCCACTCATCTTGCTAAAACCGAAATCTCCTTCTACGAAAGCAATATTGCAAATAGCAAGGAGAATGTGCGGAATTCCTGAGAAAAAAAGCATTTTTGAGAGGTTTCTGCGATGAACAGGGAAAACATTCAGGATAACCGGGTCTTAGATTTTTTTATGGATGACAGCCAGTGGCTGGAAAAAATTATTAAGGGGAAAAAAAAACCTGAAAAAGAACGAAAAACAGAAGGGAAACCGGCTATCATTCCTCCTGAAGATATAAGACCAAGAAAAGACTCAACTCTTGAAGACAAGAACAAATTAACTGAAGCGGGTACATACGAAAACCATGACACTGCTGGTAGTGATGAAAAACAATTTGGGGAAGTGGATTATGCTATCTTGAAATCGATTGCTTATGATTTTAAAAGTACTACACAGATATCAAAAGCACTTCAGATTAGAGCAGCAGTTATAGAGAAACATATCTTTAAACTCATTAAAAATGGATTTATAAAATATTTTCAGTATTGTGTACTTACTTCCAAAGGCAAAGATGCTATCATAGAGTTTGAAGGAAACAATCCTGAGGATGTCTGGAGACCTATTGATGAGTTTATAGTTTCTGTTGTTGAGCATAATAAGGAAAACAAAGTAAAACTGCAAAAAATGATTGATACGGCTTTACTAATTTCCATAATCATCTTAATTATATTAATTATTTATTTTGGAGTATTATAATGAATTCACTCATTAAAATTATTTTTTATTTGATTTTAGTATACATATTGCCAGAATACATCCAATAATGCTAAAGATAACATCGAATCCCGGTGTTCTAATTGGTGTCGTTTCCTGTGTAACTGCACTGGGAACGAATGTAACTTCCCGTTGCTCGGTTTTTATATTTCCTGCCACATTTACTGCAACGATAGTTATAGTGTTCGTACCGTTTGAAAGATTAAGGGTTGCAGTCCAGTGAGTAGTCCCTGCATCCATACCATTGACAGTGACCACTAAAATGCCGCTGGGGTCCTCTGCCGTACCAGAAATAGTTAATTTTTCAGAACTAACTTTTGAAGGTATAGGGTTTATTTTAATCACCGGGATGGTCGAAATGGAAGGCACTGTGGAGAAGGTCGTGGGTTCAGGGACAGGAGTGCCAAATGCATACACATACCCATCTTTTGAAGTGGCGAATAACGTGTTGTCCGATAGCGCCAGAGATATTATTCCACTACCAACTGCATATTTATCCATTAACGTTCCTTTTGCCGGGTCCAGAGCGTATATAGTTCCGTCCTGCGACCCTGCATAGACCATGTCGTTTGTTACTATGGGGGATGAATCGACCAAGCCACTGGTTTCAAATTTCCAGATAACATCCCCGTTATCAGAATTCAAGGCGTATATCATGTAATCGTTAGACCCGATATAGACTGAATTTTCAAAAACTGCGGCTGAAGATATGACCCAATCATTTGTCTTTTTATTCCATTTTAATTCCCCGGTGCTGGAATCAATAGCGTATATGCTGTTGTCCTTCGATCCTGCATACACTACACCATTTACTACAGATGGCGACGATGAGACGCTCGCAAAGGTCTTATATCTCCATTTAAGGTCTTTATTTCTTGCATCCAGAGCATATATATAATCATCATTTGAACCTGCATAAAGGTCGCCCTCTGATATTGCAGGTGCTGATTCAACCCTGCCACCGGTAGTATATTTCCACTTCAAACTGCCATTGATTGTGTAAATCGAATAAATGTATCTATCAAATCCGCCGTAAAGAATATTATTATAAGCAACAGGCGGCGTAGCGGTGCTGCTTCCGGTATTATATTTCCATCCAAGGTTTCCACTAAAATCAAAAGCGTAAATATAATTATCAAAAGATGCTGCAAAGACCATCCCGTTCTTTGCTGTAGGCGTATAGACTTTTCCAAGAGCGTGATACTTCCAGTTTAATTTCCCCGATATTGCATCTATCGCATACAGGTTGTCATCGTCCGAACCTATAAACAGAATACCGCTATCAATAACAGGGGCAGAAATATCAGAACCTCCTATTTTATATTTCCACCTTAAATCTAAGGGAACGGGCTGGCTTTCCGAATACCCGCTATGCTGCAAATCGCCTCCCGAATTCTGCCAGTTTCCTGAAGATTCGGATGAGAATAATAAAATAAAAACTAGCAGCGGTAGGTATTTTCGCATGGTTTTAATAACCTCTTATTATATCCATAGTAAAATCAAACGATTTAAACTTTACCTTCGCGAACTGCGGTTCAAAGAAAAGAAAGATTTATCTGGAAAAAAGAAGTAATCAATATCGAAAGGCTTTGATGAAGGGGCTAATCAATGCGCAAGCTCAAATATTATATTCCAACATCGCTACGAGTGAATAATAAGACTAAACTCTTGATAGGCATTTTAATGATTTTGCTCGCCTTTGCGATGTTGTCTTAGCTAAGACCTTTTACTGCAAAAATTCACAAACGACCTCGCAAAATCAGTATATGAAGCCGCATGAAGGTGCGCATAAGCGGCAAGCGTGTTCTTCACAAGTATGCCGTCAAGCTCGCCTTTTATTCCCGTTCCGCGCTCAAGCCTGATAGCGAATGTTGTATCTTCGGGAATATCAACTATCTCGGAATGGTGGAATTCATGCCCGATAAACGAGGCGCCGGCTTTGCCAATCACGTTATCTTTCACAAAGCTGCCCACGTTGTAACTCACAACCCTTTTATGCCCCATCAATGTCTTCCCTGGGATAGCCCCGACCATCGCAAACGTTCCGCCCTGCATGTCAGCCATGTGGTAGTTCCCGCTTCCTGATACACCTGTCGTGATTTCCTGAGTCAGGTACATAAGTCCGCCGCATTCCGCATAAATGGGCAGCCCTTCGGATGATGCCTGTTTGATGGATTCCCGCATGGAGATATTATCTTCAAGTTCATGCGCAAACAACTCAGGATATCCGCCGCCGATATACAATCCATCCACCTCAGGCAGGACTGAGTCGTTTACAGGGCTGAAATAAACAAGTTCAGCCCCTGCAAGCTCAAGCAGTTCAAGGTTATCCCTGTAATAGAAATTAAATGCCTCATCCAGCGCAACCCCGATTCTAACCTTCTTTTTATGTAATTGCGCCTTGAAAATACTTTCTTTGGGTTTTGGAAGGGGTTCTGCCGATTCTGCAACTGATATGAATTTATTGATATCAATTCCTTCTTTGATAATCATCTTTATCCTGCCCAGGTTTTCATCAAAATCAGCAAGCTTTCGCCTTCCCTCCATCGCAGGAATCAATCCGAGATGCCGCATCGAGATTTTCATGGAATCGTTGCGGGGGATTTCCCCGATAACAGGTGTACGGGTATATGTTTCGATAGCAGTCCTCGCCTTTTCACCATGGCGCGCACTACCGATGTTATTCAGTATTACCCCGGCAACGTTCACCTCAAGATCAAAATTCTTATATCCCGAAACAAGAGCCGCAGTGCTCCTTGTGATGCTCCTGGCGTTGATTACAAGGATGACAGGGCATTTTAATATCTTGGCTATCTGGGCTGTACTTCCGATATCGCTTGTAGCTTCAAGCCCCTCGAAAAGCCCGCGCACACCCTCGATAACTGCAATATCAGCCCCCTCATTAGCATGTGAAAACACTTCCTTCACAGCAGGCTCGGACATCAGATAGCCGTCAAGGTTGCGCGAGTGCCTGCCCGTTACCTCGGTGTGGTAACTCGGGTCGATAAAATCAAGTCCGACTTTGAATGGCTGCACCTTATAACCCATATCCCGCAGCACCGACATAATGCCGATTGATATCGTGGTTTTTCCGGCTGAGGAGCGGTCTCCGGCAATGAGGATGCGGGGAATATCAAGTGTTTTCGTTAAATCTGCGTTCATCAGTGTTTATCTGCGGTTTTTATTTTCAAATCCTCGTAAGCTCCCTTAATCTCGTATCATCAAGCGGCACAGGGATTTTTCCTTCGTTTCTCGTCATAATACTGTGTGCAAGTTTGCGGTAAACCCCGGCAATACCGGAATCCGGCGCTTTTTCAATAACTGAAAAACCTTCTCTTTCACATGTCTGCACCAGAACGTCCTTCGGGATAAATGCAAGCAGCTGGCTTCCGATTTCCTTTGCGAACTCGCTGACTATGTTTTCCTCGTTGTGAGCGCCGCGGGAGTTGCAGATAACGCCGTTTAACGTCATCTCAAGGCGCGAAAGTCCTTTGCAGATATTGTTGGCTGCGTACAGCGGCATATATTCGCCTGAGGTCAGCACATACGCTTCATTTACAAGACCTTTCTTTACAGGCGCAACAAAACCGCCGCACACGATATCGCCAGGCACATCGTATATCACAAGGTCTGTATCCTCAATCGCTTTTGATATTTTCTTAAGCAGGCTTATTGCCACAATTATGCCCCTTCCGGCGCATCCTATTCCCGGCTCCGGACCCCCGATTTCAACGCATTTGACACCTTTATACCCGTTGAATACAATGTCCTCTTCTTTTATGTCCATCCCCTCACGCATCAAATCCATAATCGTGGGGATGCGCCTCCCGCGCAATAATGTTATGGATGAGTCACTCTTGGGGTCGCATCCTATTATTGTGACGCGGTAGCCCTCATCGGCGCACGCTGCCGCGACATTTGAGGCTGTGCTTGATTTCCCGATGCCGCCTTTTCCGTAGATGGCGATTTGCTTAGGCATCTTTGCTCATCTCCCGGAGCGTCGCTCCGAATTCCGACTCTACTATGTGGTTTACACCGAGTGTCTTTGGATGCAGGTCGATTTCAACCACAACGTGCTTGTGCCCCATCTCTTTTAGCGGCACCACCTGGCGCGGCCCGTTTGTGATGGAGAATAATTCCATATTTTTTATGTTATCCATGGGGAGCGCATGCGGTACGCCAGTTATTACTGCAAAATCATAATCTGAATAATTCTTGCCGATTATCTCACTCGCCTTATTTCCCGCTACCGGGTATTCATCAAGCCCTCCGATGATATGATGCAGCTTCATCCCTTTCTGCTTCAAGTCATCCTGAATTTCGCGGGCATTTCTCCTGTTCTTGGGGAGACCCAGGTTTTCATCAAGGTTAGCCATGTTCACGATGTTTGAGCTTTTGCCGAGCTTTTCTGCCACTTGCACGACTGCAAGGTTGATATCAGCGAACATGAACGCAGTCTCCTTCTTTGCATTGAGTATATTGAGCCCTTTTTTGCCCTGTTTCATAAGCTCAAGCAGCCTTTCAGCTACCTTATATTTCAAATCTCCCCTGCTCGGTTCAAGATACTCCTGGCTTGCAGCGCCGTGGCGTTTTTCAACCAGGGTGGCTTCTTTCAGGAGCATCTTTTGCCTCTCAAACTCAGCCTCGCTGATAATCCCGCATGCAAGCGCGGACTCAAGCGCCATAATAACTCCTTTTGTATTGTCCCTGTAGCCTGCATGCACTTCAACCTCGATAACAGGCACGTCAGGCTGGACTTCGGTAACGGCCTCATGCAGTTCTTCGCCGATAATCATGCTTGCGCACGTCCCTACAATTCCTATTCGTTTGGGATTGAATCGCTCGATAACCTTTTCAAGCACTTCGACAAGGGCATCATGCCCACCGAATACGAATCCCGATTCGTCAAGCGATGTGGTGACAACTCTCATGCCGTCCTCTTCCAGAAGCCGGGCATGCTTGAAGCTGCATCCTGGAGGACCGTGCAGTATCACGACATCGGTGTCGAGGTCACGTAAAGTGTATAGCGCAGCGACAATCGAGCTTGGCCGCGGGTGCATTATAAGAGGTTCTTTTTCTTTTTTTACAGGCATCTTTTTTCTCCGGGAGACCCCGTATTTAAATCCGGGGGTTATGAAAACTCAGGGTTTTTAATAGGACAGTTTATTGGATAATACTTTCGTATGGGTTTAGGGGGATGTTAACTTAATATAAATTTCTATCGGGTATGTTGTGCGAGATATAGAACTCATCGCGGCGGCGCAACTCAGGCTTAGCATTTTTCATCTGTCTTGCGATGAACTATACAATCTATCTCGCTAAAATTAACAATTAAACATAAATATGTGTACACACATAATTTATTAGGTGATAAAATGCCTACCATGACCTTATCGGTGCCAAACGACCTCTACGATATAATAAAATCACATAAAGAGATAAAATGGAGTGAAATCGCCCGCAGGGCAATGTGGGAATATGCCATTAAGCTCAATTTACTGGATAAAATCCTCGAAAAAAGTGAATTCACAGAAAAGGACGCTATGGAAATGGATAAAATCATAAAGAGGTCATTGAGAGAACACTATGAAACAGGGGTCTCTTGATGAGGCTTGTGCTGGACTCAAACAGATTATTTGCTGCTCTTATAAGGGATTCTGTCGCAAGAAAAATAATATTGAATCCTAATATTGAATTCATTGCTCCGGATTTCATATTGCATGAAGTTAAAAATCATAAAATAGAGCTTGTTAAGAAAAGTAAGTTAACCGAGAATGAATTTGATATTTTATTTGAATCCATATTCGAGAGCATAACTATTGTTCCATCCGAGGAAATCAAGCCATATTATAAACGCGCAAAAGAAATAATGGAGAATATCGACCCTGACGATGCTGTTTTTCTGGCACTTTCCTTATGCGTTCCTAATGATGGTATATGGACTGCTGATATACATTTTGAGCAACAGAGTCTAGTCAGGGTGTGGAAGACAGACGAATTAATGGAAGTATTGGATTTGGGGAAATGAATATATCGGCGCATGCCAATATTTTTAAAATCATAACCCCTTTTGAGTATAAAAATATAGACACCCCTCAGAACTAACAATGATAACCACGCTGAAATCCATCCCCCGCATAGGCGAAAAGACCTCCCGCCGCCTCATCGAGCATTTCGGAGGGGAAAAGCAGGCGCTTGATGCCATAATAAACCATGACATAGCGGCGCTCTGCGAGCTTGAAGGGATGACTGAAAAATCAGCCATAGCCCTCGTTCTGGAAGCTATCGCGCTGGATGAGGGCGCAGGTTTGCGGGATTTTCTCAGGACGAACGAAGCGTTTGAGATATACGAACGCATCCTTGAGCTTATCAAAGACTCTGCCCACACCGGACATGCAAAGAGCAAACTGAGCTTATATTTCCCATATCCGGCGCATAAAAAGGATAAGATTGAAAAAACGCAAAAAGAAATTGGCGCCGTTATCGGGAAGGCGGGGAAGCTTGACGAAAATGAACTCTCGGCTCTTTTATCAAAAATAAAACCCATAAAGACGAATTTCAACATCCCTGCAATCAGGGACAGGGTGATAATCGCGACCAATGCCGTGGAATTCGAGGCAGCCAAAAAATTCCCTGTAGCAATCCAGCTCGTTTCAGATGCCAGGGAAGCAGTGGATGTAGCCCGCGGATATTCCCAGGCAATCGTAAGCACAGACCTTGCAGGAATGGACTTCCCTGATGACCTGGATATTGATTTCATGGATATCAGGAAAGCAGGGATGTGGCAGGTCGCACCTGAAAAGGAACTCTCCTTCTTTACAAAGAATATTGAATCCATCACGTCTGCAATTTCAGCGCTGGGGCTCATACGGCAGCACAGCCCTGATTTCTGCGGCAGTATAAAAGATGAGGAGCTTGGACGCCTTTCCTCGTGCCTGGCAAAGTTATCAGCGGGCGGGGACTTAAAAACCGGGCTTGATAGTGAAATAGACCGTTGCAGCTCGATTTACGATAGGTTAAATGATGCTGTTGCGGATGCGGAAAGGAAAGCAAATCTTGAATTTGGCGCGCTCATAGAAAAAAGTTCCATAACCGTGAAGGGTTTTGACCTGCTAACAGCGATGGATGGCAGTATTAACCGTCTGTTTGAGAAAGAGATAAAAGAAAAATACAACTCGGTAACAGCCGCAGCGCTTTGCTCCGTGGTTTCCGAACTTGGCTTGAACCCGAAAGAATCCCAGTATGTTAATAATTTCTTCGGGGATGAGGTTTCACATCCCATAAAAGTAAATCCGCGTGCTGTCGATGGCTTGAAAAACCACATGCTGCGCGTCATAGCATCGAAAAAACTTGTGCTTTTAAGGGAAAACGCGCGCATGCTTTCAGCTTTAAAGGATACCGCATCCCTCATGGTGCGCGAGGTACTTGATTTTGACGTGGGATACACGATTGCGTGTTTTGCCCGCAAATATGCGCTTAATATGCCTTTACTCAACACCAAAAACGGGATAGGCATAACAGGAGGCATGAATCTTTTCCTTGAAAATGCTGTTCCAATTAACTATATGGTTGGTGTTTCAGGCATGAACTCGGGTCTGAGCAAGCTAAAAGACGCTCGCGTTGTCCTTTTGAGCGGTGTGAACTCAGGCGGGAAAACCTCAACGCTTGAATTGCTCGCACAGGTTGTCATATTGGCCCACATGGGTTTCCCTGTGCCAGCAAAGGAATGCGAAATCGGTCTTGTCGAGGAATTCTTCTATTTCGGCAAATCAAAAGGTACAATGGATGCCGGGGCTTTCGAGAGTACGATTAAGGATTTCTCGGCAGTGGCGAACAATAAGAGAAAGATTGTGCTTACAGACGAGATGGAATCCATTACTGAGCCCGGAGCATCAGCCAAAATAATCTCCGGAATCCTTGAAGAACTTGATGATAATAATGGGCTTGGGGTTTTTGTAAGCCACCTTGCAGAATCCATACTCAAGAATACGACTCACAATATCCGTGTTGATGGCATCGAAGCAAAGGGTCTTGATGAACACCTGAACCTTATCGTTGACAGGAACCCGCGATATAATTATCTGGCGCGCAGCACCCCGGAGCTTATCGTAGAGCGGCTTGCGAGGAAGAATAAGGATAACGGGTTCTATGAAAGGTTGTTAAAGAAGTTCAAATAGTTTATGGAAGTTTAAAAGCCCTGAACTCCGTTCCCTTACCTTTATAGAACAAATAAAACCACTCAACCCAGTGAAGCCTGAGGGTCTGGATAAACACCACAAAAGTCTCAACGACGATGATCAGGACGAAGGTGATAAACCCGGCAAGCGCCAGTGAAACCGCGGAATGCCCGCTGATTGCAATAATCGTGGCGCTGATGGTGGAATGCGCCAGCGCCATTATTAAAAGGCGCATATACGACATCAGGTGCAGCGCATATTTAAGACCAAGATATAACGGGATAAATATGCCCGATAAACCACCCTTTCCTTCACCTGAATTTATCAACACACCCCCGATAACCATACTCGCCATCGGGAAAAACATTAACACAACGAACCCCTCGGTAAACATGATGATTTCCTTAGATAAGAAAGTCGTTAAAAACAGGATACTGCTTCCTGAAAAAATAATCCATTGAACCTGGAATATTGCCCTTAGATATTTTTTGTTTTTCCAGAGGTTTATGGCGTTGAGGATAAAACCTACGACAAGATGCAAGACACCAGTCCATATCGATAATATCAGGAAATAAACAATATGCTCGGATGGGCTTAACCACAGAGGTGTAATTTTCAATCCGAAGAATTCACCGTACAGAAAACCGAAAAAAATCGAGAAAATCGAGCAGCTTAACAATATCGGGGCATATTCCTTAAATTTGACGGACAATAAAAGCCCTGTACTTAACAAAAATAGGGCTATGCCATGACCGACATCTCCATACATGATTCCAAATATCAATGGAAATGTCGCAAAAAGAATCCACGTAGGGTCAATTTCATAATAAGATGGCAGACCATAAGCTTTAACAAGCTTTTCAAATGGCTTCATCATTGCAGGATTCGAAAGCATTGCCGGCGGCGTCTCTCCAAATTCGGGGGCAGAAAAATAAACGGAGCATCCGCCATTTGATGCCTCTTCAATAGAAGCAGTAACGATATCCTGGTACTTATGGGGCACCCATGCTTCAAAAATGTAAGTATAATGAGTCTCTTCAAAATTCTCCAGTACGCTATAAACAGACTTCAGGTAAAACAAGGTTTTTTTAATAGTTACCAGTCTGCCGACAGTTATTTCTTCAATGGAAATTACATCTTTTGCCAGATTAGAAAGCAATAAATCAACATCGTTTGAAATATCGGTATCGATTCTCAGCGGCTCCCTTACCGGGAACTTGAACAGGATTTCATCAATGCGCCGCTCAATTGATGATATCTGGTTTTTCTTTTTCGCAAAATCAAGTATAGAGTTTTTTTCTATGAAATGGCAGGCTCCCGTATCACCAAGCGCACAGATTACCTTGCCGATTTTGTCTTTCAAAACTACGGCATATAATTTATTCATCCGTACAGGCGTAAACAGCACAACCACTTCCCAAATAATATGTTGTACTTTATCGGATATAACTTCGCCTGCAAAATATCATGTACTTTCGAGAGAATTATTCCAGCATGTTTCTTGAATTAATCCAGCCCGTTGATTGCCTGTGCGATTTTACATATGATTTTTACTGGCAGCATAAGGGAGAGCGGCTTTCGCCTTCAGGTATTATCCCGCATCAGAAGGGCACGTCTTATACGTATGAAGACCTTGTCTCCTGTTTGAAGCGAGAAGAGGATGTGCATATTAAAGGGAATGTCGGCCGCCGGCTTGGCAGCAGCCTCGGGGTTAATTTGAAATTCTTTGGCGGGACGGGCAGACCCATTAATGTTGGCTCGATAATCGTGGACGGCGATGTCGATACCAGAATGGGCATCAGCATGGTTTCAGGGGCTATTTATGTCAATGGCAATGTCAAACAACCGATAGGCAATGTGATTGAAGTGAAGTCTGACCGCGCTGGTTATCGAAAGTTCATGTCGATTACAAATTTACTGCATGAAAGGTCAATAGATGAAATTCTTCCTCCCAATGTTTTGAGTGGAGATGATTTGTTCCTGAAGGATGGTATAATCAGGGATACGATAGCTGCGAGGCTTGATGCTGATAAGACTGTTATTGTGGAAGGAGACGCGGGCATGAGCACAGGCATACTGATGAAGCGAGGGTTCGTGCGTGTGGAAGGCGATACGGGCATGAATACGGGCGTGCTCCAGAGGGGAGGAGTGGTCATTGTAAATAATACAGGAGAGTTCGCGGGCGCATACATGAAAGGAGGCACCCTGATAATAAGGGGAAAAGCTAAAGGTTATGTGGGTGCGAATATGAAGGGCGGGGTGATTTTCTACAAGGGCGAAGCGATGCTGCCCGCCAGCTGGCCTGATGAAGGCGATATAAAGATGCTGGTCAGGCATCTCGATATAAGCAAGGTTGAGGCGATGATGTTCAGGAAATTTTTGCGATAGGCAAAGGAATTTTCAGCTTATTCTGATTTATCAGAAAAGTTTAAATATTCAGAATACATATTTGCCATCCAAGGTGATAAAATGGCAAAGAAAGAAGAAAATAAATCTTGCTGTGCCCCTGCAAATATGGGCTGCTGCAAGGTAGAATCCGTAATAACTGTAGATGACAGGGGACAAACGGTACTTCCCAAGGAAATCAGAGATAAGGCAAAAATTCATGCTGGCGATAAGCTGGCTGTTATAAGCTGGGAAAAGGACGGCGAAGTTTACTGTATATCCTTAATCAAGGTCGAGGAACTCGCAGAGATTGTGAAGGGGATGCTTGGACCGGTGATGAAAGATATACTGGAGAAATAAAGGAGGTATCAAAATGAAACAAAAGGAAATAAAGAAAGCAGTACGGGAAAAATATGGCAGCATAGCCAGGGAAGAAGGTTCCTGCTGCGCTCCTGCAGCATCATGCTGCGGAAGCGCCAGCATTGAAGAGGAAATCAGCAAAAGAATAGGATACGGCGATGAAGAGCTAAGCTCAGTGCCTGAAGGCGCAAATCTTGGTCTCGGCTGCGGAAACCCCATAGCTCTTGCCTCGTTAAAAGAAGGGGAAACCGTGCTCGATCTTGGTTCCGGCGCCGGGTTTGACTGCTTCATTGCAGCCAACAGGGTAGGGAAAGAAGGGAAAGTCATCGGTGTGGATATGACCCCTGATATGATCGACAGGGCCAGAGAAAATGCAAATAAAGGTAATTACACAAACGTGGAATTCAGGCTCGGGGAAATCGAGAATCTACCGGCGGCTGATAATTCCGTTGATGTTGTCATTTCAAACTGTGTCATCAACCTCGCACCCGATAAAAGCAGGGTTTTTAAAGAAACATTCAGGGTGCTAAAGCCGGGCGGCAGGCTGATGATATCAGATATCGTGCTGTTAAAAGAACTTCCCGAATCCATCAGGGATTCCATCGAAGCTTATATCGGCTGCGTTGCCGGTGCAACAAAGAAAGATGAATACTTAAAAACAATAAAAAATGCAGGCTTCAAAGATGTACAGGTGCTTGAAGAAACGAGTTTCCCGGTTGAGTTTTTGTCTAATGACCCGGTTGGGAAAGCAATTATTGAGAAACTCAAGATGCCGATAGATGAAGTTAAAGAAATCGGGAAGTCTGTCATTAGTATCAGGGTACAGGGAAGAAAATAGAATAACTGAGACTAAGCGAAGTCAAATATGGGTGTGTTAATTTGAAAGACTTAATTGAAATTATCAAAACAAGACGAAGTGTACGTAATTATAAGGAAGATCCTGTATCGGATGAGGATATAAAATTCCTGATAGACTGCGCAAGATACGCCCCTTCGGGTTCTAATATGCAGCCATGGAACTTTTTAGTCATACAAAACAAAGAAGTGATACACAAGCTCTCTGAAAACGGTAAAAAGGCGATGATCCCCCTTGCTGAACAGATTGTAAATAATCCCAATAAAGCACCAGGTTTCATTTCTTTTCTCAAAACAAAGGGCAACAACTTGTTCCACAATGCTTCGTCGCTTGTAATAATCCTTGGAAATAAAAAATCAGTGACTGCAGATTGGGACTGCGCGATGGCTGCACAGAACATGATGCTTGCAGCGCATTCCAGAGGTATCGGAAGCTGCTGGATAGGGCTTGTGATGCCTGCTCTCATGGATGAAAAGATATTGAAGGAGCTTGGCGCGCCCCCCGGCTATAAAGCGGTTGCTCCATTGATATTCGGACATCCACAGGGTAAAACCGTAATGCCTGAAAGAAATGAGCCTGAAGTGAAATGGTTGAAATAGAATTATGAACAAGGTATTGAAAAATCAGACTGAAACAATCCTGAATTTTTATATCAAAGTACAAGGATAACATTTTGCCCAGTAGTACTGGAAGAGCTTTTTGCACCACTCTCTGAATCGGTCGTCATAACCGAAGATGGCAGTATTTTGATCGATCTTTCCATCCTGTCCGGGTAGTTCCAGCATGCAAAAGTTATCGCTTACGATTACTGATATTTTGATCTCATCTAATACTTTGATCTCTAGCTTTTTCCTGTTTTTTTCGCTAAGTGGCGCGCTAAATGGCTTAGTAGAGCACATGTATTTTGGAAGTATTACTCTTATTTCCAATCCCTTTTCCAATCTATTTTCGATAGAGGGTAGATGATGCCTGGGAAAATCATCGGATATGTACCACATGTAGCTCTTTATATCATCCCCCAATTTTTCATGGATATTTAAAATATTATAGACACCTTTCACTATCTCTCCTGTAGAGAGAGCGTCTATTTGTTTTAGAAGATCGAGTGGAATCGGTGCAGTATCATGTTCAAGGAAGTATTCTGATTTCTCGGATATGAAGTTCATGTCTGATATGCTGGATAAAACCAGTTTTCCGAAAAGTGTATTATAATATCTCCCGTCCCCTTTTTTCTCAATTAACCGTGCTTCTGTTAATCTTGATAATTGTCTTGATGCTTCTGTCGAGTTCATGTCAACTTCTTTAATCAGGTTGGTGAAGGTCATCGGTTTTTCATCAAGGGTCTGGAGTATACCAAGCCTGTTTTCTGAAGATAGTTCCGTAAATAGCTCGTAGACTTTCATCGTGTTTCCCGGTTACATTTGTGTAACCTTTGTTATAAGCTTGTTGCTAACTCTACATTCGTGCCAGATTTTATTTAAGCATTTCCTAATCCATTTTTCTCCTGGTGACAAAAAAATGGTCGGACACGAATTTGCATTCTATGTGACCTTGAAGCCAAACATGATAAAAGACCTCAAAATCAGATGCGACTACAAGGAGGAATTTGAGTTCGGAGGCACCCTGGAAGTCGATGAGATTACGATGGTCGAAGGCGAAATCCTCAGGGTCGCGGGCAAATTCGGTGTAATAGACCTGGGCATATCAATGTCTGAGTTGAAGAAAATCGTAAAAAAGAGGTGAAAATAAATGAACAAACTACACGTAAGCGCCCGGATGAAGATCCGGGAGGGAAAGTTAGAGGGATTCAAGCAACAAGCGGCTGAAATCATAAGGCAGACGAAAGAGAAGGACACAGGAACGCTCCAGTATGACTGGTTTATTAGCAGCAACCAGACCGAGTGCGAAATTCGCGAGGTCTATGAGAGCTCGGAGGCTCTGGTAGAGCATAAGCACAACCTTCGCGAAGCTCTGGGAAGACTCTTTGAGGAATTCGCCTATGATCATACAGTGGTGTTGTATGGTGGCCCGTCGCCACAACTTCTGGAAGGGGCGAGAATCATGATGCCGGATGTTGAAATAAAGGTGTATCCCTTCCTTCAGGGACTTGAGCGAGGGCAGAAACTCGCTGAGATTGTAAAGGGTGATTCACCATGAAACTGCCATTATTAACTTTTGTTGCAGTGTTTGCACTCATATTCATGATTGCTCCTGCTAACGCTGAACTTGGAATCGTACTGGATCAACTTTCCCCCCAGCCGGTTGAACCCGGTCAGGATTTAACACTGTCAGTCAGACTTGAAAATGAATTCAGTGATATAGAAAATGTAAGGCTTGAGATTCTTCCTGACTCGCCGATTAAACTCAAAAATGAAAATGACCGCATTATCGATGAGGGCAGGATTATCAAATATGGCGCTATCGCTGAAACATATCTGCTGCATGTCGATCCTCTCGCGACTTCCGGTTCATACGATATTGAATTCAGGGCACGCTGGTTTAGCAACGACATGTTGCGTGAAACCAACAAAACCTTCAAGGTAATGGTACGAGGAGCACCTCAACTCATGATTTCTAACATCACAATAGATCCTCCGCGCATAAGCCCGAAGGATAAATTTGATATTACGTTTTCAGTCTCAAATGATGGAACCGGTATTGCACGGGAAGTACAGGTAAGCGCTGTCACGAGCGGTCTGCCTTTCGTATCTGTGGATGCTGATACAAAGAATATAAAGAGACTTGAATCCGGAGAATCCATTCGATTGAGCTACGCTATCCAGGTTAAAGACAAGACCGAAATTTCATCGTACTCAATCCCTATCAGAATGGATTATAAGGACGAGAACGGGGAAAACCAGAGCTCGAAAAGTTTCGCAGGCGTCCGGGTACTTGGTAAAGCAGAACTTGCGATTTCAGACATAAAGATCGAACCGCAAAATCCGGTTGAAGGTGACCTTGTCACTGTTAACATGCGCATTGAAAATTCAGGAACTGGTGAGGCGAAATCTGCGAAAGTCAGCCTCGATGCCCCATTTAAAGGGACAAGAACCGCTTTCCTTGGTAAGATCAAACCCGATGATGATGCGCCAGGCGTTTTTACCTTCTACGCAGAGAAGGGGGGCGATATTCCTTATTCAGCTAATATCGAATACGAAGACGATCTCGGTGTCCGGACTGTCACTGAACCATTGAACCTCTATGTGCGAAGCCCGAATAAAAATGGCATGGCTGCACCGGCTATTGTGACTCTGCCGATCATAGCTGGAGGGGTATATTATCTTCACCGCAGGAAAAAATCAGAAAATACTAAATGAAGAGGACATATGTTCAATAACGTTAAGCTATCGTTGTTTCTGGCATTCAGGTCAATGATGAAAGGTAATAAAAGCACACTGCTTTTAATAATCTTTATAATGTCCTTGATCTTCGTAAATTTAGTATTTATTGGTTCCATTTTTCTCGGCGTGACTGAGGCAACCAATAAACAGGTAATCAATTCGCTGTATAGCAATGTAGTGCTCGAACCCAAAAAGGATGAAAAATATATAAGCGATGTTTATTCCCTGGAACAAAAAATAAAAGGCGTTCCTGGTGTAGTGGGCATCTCATCACAATATGTAACGGGCGCGACACTTTCGTATAAGGATAAACATGGAACCTGGACTCTGCGCTCCATTGATCCGGATGACGAGATGAAAGTGACTACAAATCACAATTATCTGATAGCCGGCGAATACCTGAGCAGGCTTGACAAGAACGAGGTCTTACTTGGAAAAGAGATTGCAGGAGGGTATGGCGGTGATCTTGACTATAGTTCACTTGGAGTTAAAGTTGGTGATAGCATAGATGTGCTGTTCGATAATGGCGTTAAAAAGAGCTACAAGGTAAAGGGAATTTTTGATGCGAATTTCATACAAACCAATACGATGGCATACATCAGCCAGAAAGAGATGGAATCCGTAGTCGGTCTGGAAGACAAAGCTTCACAAATACTGGTCAAGACAAGAGATAATGGAAATGAAGACTGGTACATAAAACAGTTTCAAGAAATGGGTATTAAAGAACAAATAAAACCATGGACTGTCTATGCCGGCATGGTAAAAAACATAACAAACAGCTTTGACATGATAGCAATGATGATAACTGCAATCGGCTTGTTTGTCGCGGTCATTACTATTTTTATAATAG
>JAPZAN010000215.1 GCA_027460605.1 Candidatus Methanoperedens sp. | reverse complement strand
GGGAGCGTAGTCCAGGTGGAGGTCATTAAATGAGCCTTAAAGAAGCAATCGACGCGATACGCAAAGGCAAAATGATATTGCTGTACGATGCCGATGACAGGGAAGGCGAGACCGACCTCGTAATCCCGGCGATTTCCACAACGCCTGCCGACGTTGCCCGAATGCGGCGGGATGGCGGCGGACTGATATGCGTCGCAATTCACGATAATGTTGCCGAAAAGCTTGGGTTGCCTTTCATGTCCGATGTCTTAAGAAGTGTCTCTTTAAATGGAAATAAGGCTTTGCGCACGCTTGTTGAAAAGAAAGGGGATATCCCTTATGATTCACGTTCTTCTTTTTCATTATGGGTGAACCACAGGAACACGTTTACAGGAATAACAGATAACGATAGGGCTCTTACCATCAAAAAGATAGGTGAAACCGTGCACAGGGTTTTAAATGGGGAAATGATTGATTTTGGCGGGGAATTCAGGTCACCGGGGCATGTCGCCCTGCTTCGCGCGGCGTCTGGTCTTTTAAATGAGCGGCTCGGTCAGACGGAATTATCTATAGAACTGGCATTAAGAGCAGGGATAAACCCATCTATGGTAGTATGCGAGATGCTTGATGAAAATACAGGGAAAGCCCTTTCAAAAGAGGATGCCAGGAAATATGCCGTCAAGTACAATATGCCTTTCATAGAAGGCAAGAACATTCTGTGAATAGATGGGAGTATCGATAAAGCATTATCTGCGTACACGCCACTATTGGGTGGTGGCGGCGTCAGGTTCAATAAATTTTTGAACTTTCATGTCCCAATTGTTATCTAAAATAGCTGATTTTATAGTTCCTTTTTCCATGGCGATTACAGCAGTATGATTGGTAATCACAGGATTTACAATAACATTTGTTCTGTCGCCATATCCGGAATTCCTGCTCTGGTATTTAAAATAGAATTCCCAGCAATACATGCATTTCATGGGGACAGTATCATTTAATTTGAATGATTCTGGAATCCCGTCAAATTTATAGGTTGCCTCATTTTTTATAAAATTCGTTGCGATTAAAGCGTTTCCTTCTCTTGTGTAGTTAAGTGTAAAAAAAGCTATTGTTAATGCAAATAGCAAAAATATTACGATTGCTGCTATTAGCTTTTTTCTTTTCATGCAGCTTCACATTAACTTATTCCCCACTCCCTCAGGAAAAGATTATTTTGCCAATTCTTTCAGGCGTTTGATGCTTGCCATCATGGCCTGCGATTCTTTTTTCTTCTGGTTTTCAAGATGCTCAATGATTGAATCGATATTTGTTTTGAGCTGGTATATCTTATACGGTCTGCCTTTTCCAGGTTTTTTCTCTTCCCTTTCTGCAATCCAGCCGAGTTCTTCCAGTTCACGCATGGCGATACTGACCTCCGGCTGTCTCAAATCCGAACCCATTTCAAGGTCCCTGGAAGTTACATCTTTAACGTTTTTTAAATATGTAAGCACTTTTGCTACGTTTCTCTTTAATCCCAATTCGATAAGCGTGTCCGCAAATTCCTCGTCGGCTTTGTCGAGCACATTGACTGAAAGACTTTTCATATATATTTCACCCTGCTGCTTTAAATGTATTCATTAAATATAAATCTTACGTTTTAATATAAATTGAAAAAGAAAAGTCTTTATAATCAAACCCTGGAAAATTGAAATTATTATATTTCAACTGCGAACCTGGAGACAATGACCATCAAAACGCATATATGATAGTTTTTCCCTATGAGACAGGGATTCTCATGGATTTAGTAATCTATTTCAATGGAAAATTTGTGCCAAAAAACGAGGCAAAAACCTCAATATACGACCACGGTTTCTTGTATGGCGATGGTGTTTTTGAAGGTATAAGGGCTTATAACGGCCGGATATTCAGGCTCGATGGGCATCTTGACAGGATGTATGATTCCGCAAAAGCGATTGACCTGAAAATCCCTCTTTCAAAGGAGGAGATGAAGAAAGCAATTATAGAGACGCTCAAAAGGAACAAGCTGGAAGACGCCTATATCCGCCCCATCGTTTCACGGGGCGACGGGGACCTTGGTCTTGACCCCAGGAAATGTCCCAAACCAAACGTGTTCATCATCACGCAGGAATGGGGCGCAATGTACGGCGACCTTTATGAAAAAGGTCTTACGGCGATTACGGTAGGTGTCCGGAGAAATGCGCCTGAAGCCCTGCCGCCTAACATAAAATCATTAAATTATCTCAATAACATACTCGCCAAGATAGAAGCGAATGCAAAAGGCGGCGATGAAGCAATAATGTTTGATGTTCATGGTAATCTTTCGGAAGGTTCAGGGGATAATATTTTTGTTGTAAAGAACGGCAGGATTATTACCCCTCCCACACTTAACAACCTCAGGGGAATAACAAGGGCAGCAGCAATAGAACTTGCCAGGAAGGAAGGGATAGAAGTATCAGAGATAAACATGGGCTTGTTCGATATTTATACGGCAGATGAGGTTTTTGTAACCGGCACGGCGGCGGAAATAGCCCCGATTACCAGAATCGACGGTCGTTTGATCGCTGACGGAAAACCCGGCAAGATTACAAAAAAGTTAATGGCTGCCTTCAAGGAATTAACAAAAACTGAAGGCACGCCCATTAAGTAAAATCACAATTCCCTGACAATGTGAATGTTTGAGAATGGTATATAGTGTTTCTTTCCTGCATGTTCTCCCTCAAGCGGGAAGAACACCAGATACTGGTCATTATGTTTTATTTCGATGACGTTTGAACTTGTGACCCACCTGTCAAATGTGGGTTTCCCATCTTCGCCAATATATCTTCTGGATTCAATAACATATTTTCTTTCTGGCATAGTTGCCTCCTTTTTGTCAATTCTTGTATATGATGGTATTTCAATCTTACTGAAAGGCAAAAATAAAATCGCTTTAGACGACGCGAACCTGCGCTGCTGCGATGATGGCAATGGTAAGAGTAAATATAAAAATATCAGGAGCGCTTATTTTTTTCCTGCCCACATACACATGCGCATCAGCGTTATAACCCCGGCACAGCATGCTCTGGTACGTCCGCTCCCCCTGTTCGTATGAGCGGACAAAAAGGGAACTGATAGTGTAGCCAATCTGTTCAAGAGTCCATTTTCTTGGCACATTCTTATTCCATATCTCAAAACATCGTGTTTTCTGGGCGGTTCTTATCCTTCCAAGCATGTTCCAGAAAACAAAAAGGTAGCGCACCATCATGGTAAAAAGGAGAGCGAGTTCCTTTGGCAGCCCCAGGCGCCGTGCAGACGAGACAAGTTCGCTCATAGGAATGGTGGACGATAGAAGTATAACAGCGCTTATGCATACAAGGAATTTTGCAAAGATGATTGCCCCAAAAAGCGCACCTTCGCTGCTGACCTCAAGCCCCAGCGGCAGTGTGTATAATATTGTAAAATTTTGTATGAACGGCTGTTTCAGGAATGGCTGGAATGCCGCAATCCCCAGACCGAAAGGAAACGCAATCGCAAACCGCATTGCAAGGTATGAGAATCCAAGTCTGGCGAAAATCATGAGAATTATAACATATACCTCAATCAAACCAAGTTTAATCAAATCAAGAGAATCCATGCGGGGAAGAGCTACAGCATATACAATAATTGCAAAAGCCATAAGAATCTTAATCCTCCCGTCTATACGATGGAGGGGGGATTTCCCGTATGTCTCGCGCTCAAGTTCAGTCAGGGTGATATGCATTTTATTTCACGACCCGCAAGAGTTCATCTATTGCCTCTTCAAGAGTGAATTTGACAGCAACAGGCACACCTTCCTGCTTTAGCATCTCCAGTTATGATGGTTATCCCGAGGTACCTGTTCATTTCATTTATAAGCTTTATGAGGCGCATCGCCCCTCCCGGGTCAAGTCCTGCTGTTGGTTCATCCAGCACGAGCACCTCAGGACGCATGGCAAGTATGCCTGCTATGGCGACTTTCTTTTTCTCGCCCGTGCTCAGGTGGTGCGGCGCCCTCTCCTCAAAGCCGGTGAGCCGCACGGTTTCAAGCGACTCCCGCACCCGTTTTTCGATTTCATCCGGGCTTAAACCCAGGTTCATTGGTCCGAAAGCCACATCCTGTTTGACAGTCGGTGCAAATATCTGGTCGTCAGGGTCCTGGAATACGACGCCGACAGTCCGCCTTACATCAAGGATGTTCTTGTTGTTTATCGACTCACCTTTTATCAGGACATCGCCGCTTGTTGGTTTAAGAATGCCGTTGAAGTGTTTGAAAAGCGTGGATTTCCCCGCGCCGTTAGCCCCTATTATGGCTATGCGTTCACCCGGTTTTGCGCTGAAGTTGATGCCATCCAGCGCTGTTATTTTTCCGCGATAGATGTGGGTAAGTTCACGAGTTTCGATTATGTTCATAAAGCGACACCTCGCTTTATGCGGTGTCCACGTATGGCAAAGCCATACGTGTTGTCTTTAATAAACTTTTCTAAAAGTTTAGCGACACCTCGCTTTATGCGGTGTCTTTTCTTAACGTCTCTCATGTTGAACCCTTTTTGAGTAATTTTGCTGCAACAAACCAGACCGCGATTATTACAGCGAATCCGATAATAATAGCAGCCACTTTTCCCATCTCTCCCATACCCGGTATGGAATAACTTGAGAAAAGGGGTGTTATTGCGCTGTTTATTTCACGTTTCAGGACAAGGCTTGCGGTTTGCCCGAGCCCGTCCGGATTGCCGGAGGTAAGGAACGGCGCTGCAATAGCAAGCCCGAATAAAGCAACAATTCCGGCGGCAGCCACCTTTATGGTGCTGACTTTTTTGGGTGCGTCCTCTTCAACTATGTCAGGGCGCGCTTTTATTATAGCGCCAAATACTATGACCGTAATAAGCCCCTCTCCTATACCTGCCACGCCCTGGAATGTGCCCATGAGGAGCGCACCCTGTTTTAGCGGGAATGTGCCGGCGAACCATAACTCAAATGCAAGGGCGATAGCTGGCAAAATCATGCTGAGCCATGCACCTGCGAATATTGCAACCGGACGCTTTATTGATAATTTGCTTAAACCTATATAGCTATAATATCCAAGGAAACCGCCGATAATCCCCATGTTCATGATATTCGCCCCCATGGCTGTTATCCCGCCATCCCCGAAAAGGGATTGGACTGCGAGCACAAGCGTTATCAAGAGGACTGCAGCCCAGGGGCTTGCGAATATAATTGCAGTGAGCGCCGCCCCGACAACATGCCAGCTTACGCCGGTCAGCATCGGCACAGGCAAGAGCAGGTTGGCTGCGATATTTATAGTCTGGAGCACGAACATGCCGGCTGCAAGCACGCCGAATAGCGGTATCATGTTTTCGTTTAAGTCTTTGCGTGCCCATTTAATCGACCTTGCGATAAATAATATTGCGATTATCCAGTAGATTGCAGCCTGTTCCAATGGGATGTATCCGTCCGGGATGTGCAAATTTATACCTCCTTAGTTATTAATAATTTTTAAATACCAACGCATTTAGTATTACGAATTTACAATTTTGTAATACTAAATATCGCATAATAAATCGTAAAATTAATGGCGTATAGCCCGGCAAGGATTCGAACCTTGGTCGCAGGATCCAGAGTCCCGCATGATTGACCGCTACACTACCGGGCTTCGCAAGGTTTGCATAATTAGGCTGTTTACGTATTATCTTTTCGGTAGTTTTCTGGTATTTTTCGTCGTATCCAGAAACTTATATTAAGCCGCTGTCCAGTCGCCTTTGGCTGGACGGCGACTAAGAGGTCTAACTTTTGTGTGAGCGTGATTAGTAGATTGTCAAAATGGGTCGTGAAATTTTAACGATGAGAGAGTCTGCATAGCGAATTTTTCCGATTCGGTGTCAGTAAGGCTTTTTTCTTTAACTCTTTTTCACCATAAATATCATGTATCCAGCAATAAGTGCTACAGGAACATAGATTCCACTCGATATGGCAGAATCGTTCGTTGAACCTAATTGTTTACTTAAGTAATAAGCAAAGATGCCACAAACAATAAAAATTACTAAAAAACAGGCGTGGCGCATATATGGATGTCCTAAGAAAGAAACTATCCTGGATTTTTCTGGCTGGTAGAGGTTTAGTTCTAACATAGACTTGTTTAAGTCCTTAACTTCTGAAACTGTCGGGTTAAGAAGATACTTAGCAAATTTTTCAATAATAGAAGACACTTTATTAATCTCTTCTTTTTTACCTTGAGTTATACTTGGAATCAGCCTTTCATTAAAATTTTGTTTAAGGAGACGTATATTTTCATTGGCTTCTTTGGTTAGATTTTTCCAGAGTTCGCCTTCAAATTTTGGTTCTGCTAATTGTTCTTCAAATTTTGAGAGTCTCTCAGCAGCTTCAGTTCTTGAGTATTCAATCCCATCTTTTTGGAATGTCTCAATATATTTCAATGAATCTACTGCATTAAGAAATTCTTGCTCTTCAATGAAAAATGGAGCTAAATGTGTTTTTCGGTCAATAATTTTTTGTCCGATAACTGACACTAATACGGCGAGAATGAGACCTCCAGCGAATTCTATATCGGGGTGAGGGAGATTGAAGGTAGTAGAAACTATGATATAAATAAAAGATATGATTATAATTGGAACAGCTAATTTCTGGATGAGGTTCCCAGTTTTTATTGCCCCCTCATTTAACTCTTTTCTTTTTAAGAGGCGTTCATACGCTTCCAAAAGTTCTTGGCTTACCAATTGAATCCCTTCATTCTCGTATATTCACTCATTGAATGTATATATATATATTTAGCTGATTTTATGATTTTTAAGAAAAAGTATAAACTTGATACTAATCTGTCGGAGAACTCACATATGCCAGTATTTGCGCTGGACTTGTTTTATTTCCTCTAACCGCGCCTTCACCTGTGGATTGACGGCTGGTTCTTTCCTGACAGGTTCCAGCCCCATAAAAACATTGAGCACTGCCGCAACGGAATGCGCAAGCAGCCCAAGGTCGTATCCGCCTTCAAGGACAGCGCCGAGCTTTCCATCGCAGGTTTCCTTAGCGATTGATTTTACAATGGAAGCAAGCACAGCAAAACCATCCACGCTCATTCTCATCTGTGCAAGCCCGTCGTTGGCGCAGGCATCCTGTCCTGCGCTGACAAGAATCATGTCCGGCTGGAACTCAATGGCTGCGGGAACAAGTATCTCTTCAAATGCTGCAATAAACCCTGCATCATCAGTTCCCGCAGGCAGAGGCACATTGATGTTATAGCCCTCACCATTTCCATTGCCAACCTCGTTTAGCCATCCAGTTCCCGGATAATGGGGATACTGGTGAGTTGAGAAATAAAGCACCGACGGGTCGTCATAAAATGCCTCCTGCGTCCCGTTCCCGTGATGGACATCCCAGTCCACTATCAGGATGCGCTTTTTTCCTTTTTTCTGTGCATGGCGCGCCGCAATCGCAACATTATTGAAAATGCAAAATCCCATTCCTCTCCCCGGTTCTGCGTGATGCCCAGGCGGTCTTACAAGCGCAAAAGAGGAATCTGCTCCATCAAGCAACGCATCAACCCCTGTAATCGCGCCCCCGGCAGCAAGGAGCGCCACGTTGTATGAATCGCGGCATAATATCGTATCCGGGTCAAGTGGTAGCTCAAGTTCGGAGTATTTCCTGGCTTTTTCGATGTATTCCTGCGAATGGATATATCGAATTTCGTCAGGAGATGCATATCCCGGTTCAATAAGTTCAAGCTGTCCCATCATTCCGGTTTTTCGAAGATATGCGATTATGGATAGCAACCGCTCTTTATTCTCAGGATGCGAACCCGTCTCATGTTTTAAATAATCCGGGTGGTAAATAATGCCTGTTCGGGACAAGGTTATAAAAAACTTTGCGGTTCTTTGCGTCTTTGCGGTGTGTGATTTTATTTACCGCAGAGAACGCAGAGTTCGCAAAGATACGTTAAAAGTTAAGCCAGTTTTTTCCCGGCATTAGGTCCATAGGTAGCGTCGTATATTTCTTTCACGTGAAATACGAAGGCAGCTTTCCCGGGTAGTTTCTTGGTATCCGCCATTTCTTTTGCGCTTGAATACCTGTCGCCCCTGTTTTCTATATCCACTGTCCCTTTTATCTGGTAGGATTTCTTGGCTTCGCCGTCATACGCAACTATTGCCATATTCGGGTTTGCTTCAATGTTCTTTCGTGTCTTGTTGAAAAAATTATCCACGAATAATATAGTTTCATCATCAAGGATTTTCCACATGGTCACAAATACAACGTTTGGTTTCCCGCTTTTATCTGCTGTCGCAATCGGCAGCGGTTTTTGCTTGGAAACAACATCTTTTATTTCAGGGGGCATTTTCACCATAAATTATCACCGTCGTTCGTTTAGTATGCTTTAGACATAAAGGTTTTGATTGATGGATTGATGGAAACCAAATCTTAAAAACCACAAGTAATATAAATCAAAAATACAATCAGTCAGCCAATGAAAATCTACAGGACATACGAGGATTTGCCAAAAATCAAGCTGCCGCTGGGGCAGGAGGTTTTTATAAGCGACAGCACCATCCGTGACGGCTCCCAGATGCCCGGGATAGTGATGAAAAAAAAGCACAAGACCGAGATATATGAGTATCTTCATAAAATCGGGATTGAAAAGCTTGAAACTTTTGTCTATAACGAGCGCGACAGGGAAGCGGCCAAGGAAATGCTTGACCGGGGATATGAATTTCCCGAAGTCACAGGATGGGCGCGCGCAAATCCCAAGGATATTGATTTTGTGCTCAGTATGGACGGGATAAAAGAAACTGGCATCCTGATGTCGGTCTCCGACTCGCATGTCATTGACAAGATGGGGCTTAAAAACCGTGAAGAGGCTGAAAAGAAATATACAGATGCGCTGCAGTATGCAGTTGACCACGGGCTTCGCACAAGGGCGCACATCGAGGATATGACGCGCGCGGATAACGAGGGTTTTGTGTTCCCGCTTATCAGTAAATTACTTGAGATAGACCCTGACTGCATAATACGCCTGTGCGATACGGTTGGCTATGGTGTTCCTTTCCCTGAGGTGGATGAGCCATACGGCATTCCTCATATTGTAAAGAGATTGCGGGAAATCGGTACCAAAAACATCGAGACCCATGTCCATGACGACTTCGGGATGTCGGTTGCATGTTCGCTCGCAGGATACTGGTACGGCGCAAACTGGTCAAGTTTAACGTTTCTCGGAATAGGAGAAAGGGCAGGGAACGCGGAGCTTGAGAAAGTGGTATTATTCCTGATACAAAGGGTTGAAGGATTCCAGAAGTATGATTTAACATCAATAACAGAATTTGCCCGGTTCATGGAACGGGAAATCGGGATAAGGGTGCCTCGCAATAAATCGGTTGTGGGGAAAAATATCTTTGCCCATGAAAGCGGTATCCATACTGCAGGGATAATAAAGAATCCATTCACGTATGAGCCCTATCCGCCTGAACTTGTGGGCGGAAAGAGAGAATTGATGATAGGTGATTCTTCGGGGCTTGAAGTAATACGCTATAAAGTCGAGGAGACGCTTAACGAATTGATGCATGTTGCCACTACGGTTGAAAAGACCGACCCGCGCGTGAAGGCTATCCAGGCTGATATCCAGAAATTGTATAACGAGGAGAAGCGCATTTCTGCAATTTCGGATGAGGAGCTTAAGAAATTGGTTGAGAAATATTTCATGCTTGAGTCGATTATCGAGAAGCACAGCAGCAATGATGTGCACTCGCGGAACAGGAAGAAATAAATTAATAGGAAAAAAGCGGATTAATGTTGCTGTAACCTGACACTAACTCAGAACTTCATCCTCTGGCTTTTGCCGCTGTCAGCCTCCGTAACCCTTGTGCCAGGTATATCGCGTGTACCGCATTGGGGTTGTCTGTACGGTCATAGATTTTGGCGCTGCCGTTCTCCCGCAAGGACCTATCAACACGATTTTTTCCAGACTTCGTAGGTCTGGAGGTTTATTATTGATTTTTAAGTATAAAGGGTTATTGTCCAGTGGAAACAGGGGTATTGTACCTTTAACCCCTCAGCATTTTCATGATATCGTGTTTGGTCACCATACCGATGGCTTTTCCCTTTTCAAGCACAAGCACTGCAGGATTCTTTTCCAGGATCCGTGAAACCGTATTTGCATCCGAGGTAGGTGAGACCGTGGGAAAAGAGTCGCCCATGATGTTCCGCACAAGAAGATGAGACACTTTTTTCAGGTCCTGGTCTGTCATCGAACTCACTATCTGGTCGGTTGAGAGGCTTCCAACAGGCACTCCGTTATCGATTACAGGCATCTGGGAAAAACCGTGTTCTTCCATTATCCTGGCGGCATCCTCCATGGAACTGCCCGAACTTGTATGTATGATGGGTGCGTGCATAATATCCCTGACCACGATACGTTCTTTCCTTGCCGCATCGAACGCATTGAATATCTTGCGGAGCGTGGAAAGCCTCGGGTCCACGTCGCCGGATTCGATGCGCGCAATGAGGGGCTGGCTTACCCCGGCGCGGGTTGCGATTTCGTGCTGGGTGAGCTTAAGTTCAAGCCTCAATTTTTTTATGTCTTCGGGTGTGGGGAGAAACATTATATATTACTATGGGTAATAAGTTATATATATCATTTCCTGAAATAATTTCCTCATTCATAACTTCTTTTACCTTTTGCACAGTTTTCATAAAATTCACCAACCAAACATCTTAAAAGCAAAACCTAGCCAAACTTCAGGAGGCATCTTCCTCATAAAAGCCTCAT
>JAPZAN010000214.1 GCA_027460605.1 Candidatus Methanoperedens sp. | reverse complement strand
CAAAATCCATGATAAATAATGGTTTCAGGAGACTTCCCGTAATCCGGGATAATGTCCTGATAGGCATAATTACGGCTTCTGACATCATGCGTTTCCTGGGAAGCGGCGATATGTTCAACCGGCTTGTTACGGGAAACGCCAGAGAAGTTTTTGAAGTACCCATCAGCACTCTTATAAGAAGAGATGTAATTTTTACAAAATCGGATGTGGATTTAGGAGAGGCTGCAAGCGTCATGCTTGATAAGAATGTCGGTTCGCTTCCCGTGCTTGAAGAAAGCGAACTGAAAGGCATTATAACAGAACGTGATTTTGTCCGGGCAATGGCGGATTAAGAGGTTTTTATGAAAATCAAGGATATAATGAGCGCACCAGTTTATGTAGTATCGCCGGATGAGAATGTAGCGAGAGCAAGGAACCTGATGCTTCGCCACAAAATCGGAAGGCTTGTAATCGTCGAGAATAACAAGCCCATCGGGGTTGTGACTAAGAAAGACATAAGCAGAAGGCTTAACCAGGCCGAGCCGCAGTGGCGCAGGCGGCCGATTGATGATATACCGGTAAGAAAAGTCATGACCGAGAGCATGATAACGATATTCCCGGAGGCGACACCCAGGCAGCTTGCAGAATTGATGAATGAAAATAATATTGGCGGGCTGCCGGTGGTCAACAATAAGAATGAAGTGATAGGCATAGTCACAAAATGGGATTTAATCAGGTACTTCTCAACCCTGGATATTGACCTGAAAGTCAAGGATTTGAAAATTGAACCTGCGTTAACCGTCCACAGGCATCACACGATAAGCCACATACTTCACGAACTTGATGCAAATATGATGGACAGGGCAGTGGTTCTTCAAGAAAATGATATGCCGGTTGGGATTATTACAAGTTCCAATCTCACGTTCACGGAGATGAAAAATAAAAGAGGCGACCTGCCTCAAAAAGAAATAAAGATGACGCGCAAGGAAAGCGCAGCCGGAAGGAAACAGAACAGGTATATAGAGGAAGTGCCCCTGGTTGCGGAGGATATCATGTCAAGTCCGATTATTTCGATTAAGAGCGATGACCTGGCAACGTATGCCGCAGGCATAATGGTAAAAGAGAGAATAAACGGGCTGCCGGTGCTGGGTAATGGGATTATGGGAATATTGACCGGTGAGAATATAGTGAAATCGATAATGACAATGTTTGATGAACCCGTCGAAAAGAAAGGAATATTATTGGGTTCATCAAAGTGAGATGATAACATGAAAGTAAAAGACATAATGAGTGAACCTGTTTCGGTGCATAAATCAGACAAACTTTCACATGCAATGGACTTGATGGATAAGCATGATACACGCAGGCTCCTGGTGACTAACGGAAGCGAACTCGCCGGTGTAATTACGATGAGGAGCATAGCCCGGAAGCTCGGGACATGGAAGACATCGAATCTTCCCGCATCATCGCTGCATGTTGCTGCCGCCACAACGGATTTGTTCGCAAAGGTCCTTTCCGATACGGGTATTGAAGATGCGATTGCATTGATGGACAGGAAAGGGGGAATACTCGTCGTGACTGATAATGGCAATATTCTTGGATGGGTGACACCGCATGAGATATTAAAAAGCGCAAAGGGCGTGAAAGGATATGCCGCTGAGATAATGAAAGAACCCATATATGTAAGTCCCGGAGACAGGGTATCGCACGCAAGGCGCATAATTCTGGATAACGATATTGGCAGGGTGCCTGTAGTTGAAAATGATGATGTGGTGGGAATCATCACCGAGCGTGATGTTGCAAGGGCGATGATGAATTTCAGGGACCTCGTACCGGATAATCAGCAGGATGGGAGAATCCGCAACATTATTGTGGGTGATATCATGACCAGGAGTGTGAAATCCGTAAGAACGAATACACCCATCTCCGAGGTCGTATCATTGATGCTGGATGAGAATATTGGCGGGGTGCCTGTTCTTAATCTCAAGGACGAGCTGGTGGGCGTAATCAGCAGGAGAGCGATTATCAAGCATCTGGCGGAGAAAGGATGAGACGGGATGTCTCAGAATTTGTCAATAGACTGGATATAGGAAAGGTATCCAAACTGCTGGATATTCCGGAACACAGGGTAACAGGCGCACTGAAAAGAAAGACAATACAGTATGTATGGGGAAAGAAAGAATTATTCAGGTTCGATAAACCTGTCTCCTTAATTGAAGGAGGCACATCGGTATTCACCAAACCGCTTGATATAGTGCGCGGGTTTCCCAAGATTTCGCGGACGTTGATGCTATCTCCTGCCCTTCAAAAGCATTTCTCTTCATGCAGGAAAGTGGCAGTGGAGGAGAAGATGAATGGCTACAATGTCAGGATAGCATTAATCGGCGATGCGCTCGTTGCTCTCACGCGCGGCGGTTTTATCTGTCCTTATACAACCGAGAAAGCAATTGACATCATTGGATATGATTTTTTCAAGGACCATCCTGAACTTGTGCTGTGCGGGGAGATGGTAGGCCCGGACAGCCCGTATGTGCCAAAAACGTTTTATGATATCGAGTCCCTTGATTTTTTTGTTTTTGACATAAGAGAGAAGATAACAGGAAAACCCCTGCCTGTGATGAAACGGCGGGCGCTCATGGAGAAGTATGGGATTCACTCGGTCAGGTTTTTCGGGGAGTTTGAAATCGGGGAAGCGCACTTTGAGATTACGCGGATTATCAAGGAATTAGGCGGCTCAATGCATGAAGGGGTTGTTATCAAAGACCCGCAAATGATTCTTCCGCCGATGAAGTACACAAGTTCAGAGAGTAACTGCGCCGACTTAAGATATGCTTTTGAATTCTACAACGATTTCGGGCGGGATTTTTTCTTCGGAAGGGTGTGCAGGGAAGCCTTCCAGTCGGTTGAATGGGGCGAGGATGAGGAGAGCCTCAAAAAAAGGTGTCGGCAGCTCGGGGAAAGTCTTCTTTTTCCCATGATAAAAACCATTAAAAAGAAAAAAGATGGTGAACGTATTGCCGAGAACGTGCAGATAAGGGTGAAGAGCCTGGATACCGTAAAGGAATTTGAGGAATACCTGAAATTAGTGGGTGTGGATGCTGTTTTTGAAGAGCCGCAACTGAGAGGGAATGAATTCCTCGTAAGAATCAGGAAAATGCACCAGAGTACCAATGACAGGACTGAAGCGATACTGGGCGGGCAGTTGTGGAGTTAAAATAATTGCAGGTATATTTACAGCCCGAACTCGCCCAGCCTCTCTCTCGCTTTCTCTCTTTTCTCCTGATGCTCCTTCAGGAAATCACTCATAAGCTCTGCCGCATGTTTCTTGCAGTTGCCGCACACCCGCGTGCCGCCCACGCAGTCCTTATATATTTCAAGAAGTTCGTTATCATCTTCTACAAGGTGGTAAAGAAGTAATTCATACGCGGTACATTTATCGGGCTCGCCTCCCAGTTTCTTTTGCTCCTCAAGCGTCACCCTGCCGCCTGTTTTTGCCCGCATCACTTTCTTTGCGCCTTCTTCCGGCTTTTCCGTAAGTGCAATGTAGCTCTCCGGGATGCTGCTTGACATCTTTCCGCCCTGCAAGCCTGTCATGAACTTGTGGTATGTAGAGGCTGGAGGCATGAAGGCGTAACCGCCGTATTTTAATTCCACTTCTCTGACCACAGGTTCAACATCTTCCAGACTTCGGGCAAAAACATCCACATGCTCTTCATAAAGCTTGCCGCCTGTGAGTTTGGCGATTTCAGAAAGGGCATTTGCTGGAGCGGCTTTGCCTCGCACGCTTATAAATTCCTTGTCTGCACCTTTTCTCTCCTCTACTATGAACATATTCACCTTGTATGCAAGCCCCCTCGTCAGCCTGATATGAGGGTCCTGGTCAGCGCCTACAGGGATAACAACAGGTTTCGGTCCGCCGAACTCCGCAAGCTGGGGCTGCAGTATGTCCGCGCTCTGGGTTACTGTGCTTACCATGTGCGCGATGTTCGTTTCGCCGTTGAAACCGTATATGGCGCTTAATTCTGAAAAATTAGCCTTGATGCCAAGCTCAAAAGAAAGGTCTTTTACGTTGGCGGACTTTGACTGGAAATAGATATGACCTCGCTCGCCAGGTTCAAAACCGAGAGCTATAGCGCTGAGAATGTACTCGTTTATACCAAGTTCCATGCATTCCTTCCAGCTTTTTCCCCGGACAGCATGCGCCTCCATATCGGCAATTGCCAGAAACGCATCCCCGCCCTGCTGCTGGTGCCAGATAATCTCCTCCATCACCATCTTATGACCGAGATGGGCATGACCGGAAGGCATAAAACCGCTCATTGCTGCAAAAGGTTTTCCAGAAAGCATGGCGTCAAGAACGGTGTCATAACTCCTGTGCCCGAAAATAACATGCCTGCGCATGTACCTGTGCGGATTTGGAACTCTTGCGAGGAGGTCGTCAAATTTAGAAATATGGAACTCATCGAACAGTTTTGAATAATTATCGATTTTGACTGCGCCCCATGGGTCGAGTGTTGTCATGACCCCTTATTCTACGCTTATAGATATGTAAAGGTTATTGTGGTATCGTTGGGCGTGGAAGAAATATGTTCAAAAATTCGAGGAGATTTGTCCGAGGGGGGATTCTCACCCCCTAATAGCGAACAGAGGAGCAACCCGTAGGAGGTCTCGGGCTCGGACATAAAGCTTATCGTTATAATAATGATTATGCCTACAATATAACAATACGTGAGCATGTAATATATAAGGTTATCCACCACGTTAAAAATAAATTTTAATAGTTTTTGCTTGAGTTTGTTAAGAAATATAACCCATTCTCATTTTGTTTTTTCCCTGATATTCCTGGCAATCTCATCAAAAGCTGGCGGTCTTATCTGGAAAACATCAATCCCTTCAGGAAACTCGATTGGTCTCCCTTCGGTCATAATAAGGACTCCATTCGTTTCTGCAGGCAGTTCTCCCAGGAGCATGGATGCAAGTTTTCCCATTTCATCCTGTGTTTCCTGGATTTTTTTTACAATATAATTTCTCCACTCGCCAAAATCCTTATCTTTGCCGTAAAAACCTTCATGGATTTCTTTAACTTCAGGAAGGAATGATTTTGAGTACTCATCAAATAGCAGCCTTGACTTCTCAAGATATGTTCTTTTTTCAATTCCCCTGACAACTGCCCCGCTATCCATGAGACCTTTTAACAGTTTGTAATGGTTGCTTTCTTTCCCGAATTTCT
>JAPZAN010000213.1 GCA_027460605.1 Candidatus Methanoperedens sp. | reverse complement strand
AGCAGGAGATATTTCTTTCGGTATGGTTGAGTCTTATTTCAGTAAAACGGTTCTGCTCATCTGTAAATGGGGATAATGTTTTATGGCAATCTACGCAAGAATTATTAAGAGCATCCAAGCCTATAGCCCCGGTTGGAGCAATCAATATTATGAAATATATAAAAAATAGAGATATAGCTATAAATCGATGCCAGCAGGGTTGTAATTTTTCATTTTTTGAAAACATTTTTCGTTTTCCACCGTTGTTATTTTGATTAACCTATCCATCTCAAAGACAGAACAGAGTACCCGTTTTTTATTCTGGCCTTCTTAGAATATGAAGATGATTTGATACAATAAATAGCTTTGTACCAGAAATACTCAAATGCACACCTGTGTAAAGTTCATTTTATCGAGGATGTGGAAAGGAAAATAAAGCGCGATATCCGAAAGTTCAAAATGGTTGAGCGAAACGACAGGATAGCAGTGGCATTAAGCGGGGGAAAAGACAGCATTGCCCTGCTCTTTATATTGCACAAGATTTTCAAGAATCGACCCGATATTGAACTTTTAGCCATCACAATAGATGAAGGTATCAGCGGATACAGGGAGCACACGATAAAACATGCTGAAAAGCTTGCGGACGAACTGGGAATTCCCCTTAAGGTCAGATCGTTCGGCGACGGGTTTGGTATCACGCTTGATGAACTTACAGGGAAGAAAGAACATGCAGCATGCACCTTGTGCGGAGTGCTGCGTAAAAACCTTCTCAATAAAGCTGCAAGGGAACTTGGCGCGACCAAGCTCGCTATAGGTCACAATCTTGATGATGAAGCCCAGACCATATTGATGAATTACCTTCGGGGGGATGTGGACAGGATGAAAAGAATGCTTCCTGATGCAATGCAGCCCGGCATGGTTCTTCGAATAAAGCCTCTCCGAAGCATTCCTGAAAAAGAAGTGGCGCTTTACGGATTCCTGAATGACCTGCCTGTGAGCACGGATGAGTGCCCGTATTCGGGTGAGGCACTTCGGAACGAGATACGTGAGATGATTAACAATTATGAGGTGAAACATCCGGGTACAAAATATTCCTTACTTCGCGGGTTTGAATCAATTTCGAAGGTATTGCAGCCTCCAGGCACACAGGTTTTGCAGTGCGAAAAATGCGGTGAGCCTAGCAGTGAAACGATATGCAAGACGTGCAGGCTGCTGTGCCGGTAATTTTATCCTATCATCAATATTACAATCCGCACAATTATCAATACCCAGCCCACTGCCACAACAATCCATATCGCCTTTTTTGCCACCTCTGCTATTGCCAGGAATATAGTAAGTATCACAAGCATCCCGATGGCATCCACTATCGACTGGGGTATAATTACCCCTGAAACGGATTGAATCAATCCTACTATCTTTTCACCTATCCAGTGCCCTATGGTGTAAATAAAAGCTAAAATGGTTGTAAGTAAATCTTCTGCCATAAATCACCCGTCAATTTTGTTATGTATTAATTGTTCCGGGTCATTATATACACTTCGCTAAAAAATCAATTAAAATGAAAAAAGTACCCGGGAGTTTAACGTTCTCTCCCGGGGCTGCCTACTGGTATATGAAGTTCTCGGATATCTTGGTGTATTTCTCCAGTTCCTTCTTTGAATACGGTTTTACTTTTACCATGGCGTCCCTGAAATTATGGTAGCCCACTTTCAGTCCCCTGACAGAGTTTTCATCCTCTGTAGGCTTACCCGAGGCCACATACTCCCTGATGGCAAGTATCGCGGCTTCATTGCACACAGATGCAATGTCCGCCCCGGTGAAACCTTCCGTGTCATCAGCAAGCGTATCAAGGTCAACATCGCTGTCAAGCGGGATTTTGCCGGTGTGGACTTTGAATATCTCAAGCCTTGCATTCCTGTCAGGCGGCGTGACATAGATAAGTCTGTCAATCCTTCCGGGTCTCAGGAGCGCCGGGTCTATGATATCAGGTCTGTTCGTCGCTGCAATCACGGTAATGTTGTGCAGCTCTTCAAGCCCGTCGATTTCTGAAAGCAACTGGCTGATTACCCTCTCTGTGACATGGGAATCGGAACCCGTCCCGCGTACAGGTGTTATTGAATCAATCTCATCAAAGAAGATGATGCACGGTGATGCCTGTTTTGCCTTCCTGAAGGTCTCGCGGACCGCCTTTTCGCTTTCGCCAACCCATTTGCTCAGGAATTCCGGGCCTTTTACACTTATGAAATTCGCCTCGCTCTCGGTAGCGACAGCTTTTGCAAGCATGGTCTTGCCTGTTCCGGGCGGGCCGTAAAGCAGGATTCCCTTCGGCGGTTTTGCGCCTGCCTCTTTGAACAACATGGGATATTTCATATGCCATTCAACCGCTTCTTTTAATTCCTGTTTTGCATCAAGAAGCCCGCCAATATCGCTCCAGTGGACATTCGGCGTTTCGATGAACACCTCGCGAAGCGCCGATGGCGTAATTTCACGCAGGGCATTACCGAAGTCCTCTGCGGTCACTGTCATCTTGTTCAGGATATCTGCCGGGATGCTCTGGACCTCAAGGTCAAGTTCAGGCAGCACGCGCCTTATGGAACTCATGGCTGCCTCCCTGGCAAGGGCTGCAATGTCTGCGCCCACGAAGCCGTGAGAAATGTCGGCAAATTTTTCAAGTTTCACATCATCAGCCAGAGGCATTCCCCTGGTATGGATTTGCAAAATCTCAAAACGCGCTTTCCTGTCCGGGACGCCAATCTCGATTTCACGGTCAAACCTTCCCGGGCGGCGAAGCGCCGGGTCAATGGCATTTGGCCTGTTCGTGGCGCCTATGACCACGACTTTGCCGCGGGCTTTAAGACCGTCCATCACAGCCAGAAGCTGAGCAACCACGCGCCGCTCCACTTCGCCTGTGACTTCCTCTCTTTTCGGGGCGATGCTGTCTATCTCGTCTATCAGTATGATGCTGGGCGCATTATCCTCAGCCTGCTGGAATATCTCCCTGAGTTTTTCTTCAGATTCGCCATAGAATTTGCTCATGATTTCAGGCCCGCTGAGGGTCAGGAAATTCGCATTAGTTTCTGATGCAAGGGCTTTTGCAAGCATGGTCTTCCCTGTACCCGGCGGCCCGTGAAGCAGTACACCCTTCGGGGCTTCAACCCCGAGGCGTTCAAATAGCTCAGGATGCCGGAGCGGAAGTTCAATCATCTCCCGTACTTTCCTTACTTCATCTCCCAGCCCGCCGATATCCTCGTACGAGACCCTCGGAATTGAGGGCATTTCTTTTGCAGGCTTATCGCTTATCTCTATAGCAGTGCCTGAGCCGATTATGACAGAGTCTGCCACAGGCTTTATGGAGATGACCACAAGGTCAACGCGGCGTCCCATGATATTCAATTCCACTACATCCCCGCGGGTGATTACCCTTCCTTCAAGGTTATGGGCAAGATATGCCTCACCGCCCTGGATTTTCAGGGGCTGCGTGGGTGAAAAAAGGATTTTTTCAGCGGGCGCCGTATGTATCTTTCGCACATGCACCCTGTCATCGATGCTAACGCCGGCATTTCGTCTTACAGTCCCGTCAATGCGTATGAGACCGCTGGTGCTGTCCTCAGGATAACCCGGCCATATTATTGCCGCTGTCCTTTTTGTGCCTTCAATACCTATGACATCGCCGGTTTGAAGCCCGAGTTCATAGGCGGCCTCCGGGTCCAATCGCGCAATACCGCGTCCTGCATCGTATGATTTTGCCTCGATGACCTTTAAAGTCACAGCTTTATCTTTTTTATCCATAATTCTCTATTAAACTCCTGTTATAATTATTCGATTTTGACAGTTTTCCCTTCAGGTTTTCTTGAGCCTTTGAGTTTGAGAGTAATTTCAAGGACTCCGTTGTTATATTTTGCACCCGCGCTGTCGGGAACGACAGGTGAGGGAGTTGCTATGGTCTTAAAGTATTTCCTGCCATTGCTATCCGCTTTTATGACCAAACGGTTCTCTGTTGCATTGAGTTCGATATCTTCTTTCCGAACTCCTGGCATTTCCGCGGTTATGCACAGTTCTTTATTCTTCTCGTCAATTATGGAACTGGCAAATGGCTCTCTTACATCCTGATCTTTTGGACCGGGAAATCCGCCTATTTGCTCTAAACCATCCTGCCTCACGTTCCCGAAGTGTTCCACATGCGGGATACCGTCAGGCCCGATATGCATGCTGAATCCGTAAACCATGGGTTCTTTTCCGGTTTCGCGCATCATTTTCTCCATAAGCTCGTTCATTTCTTCAATTTGCTTCTCGAATTCTTCAAAAATTCCCTTATCAGTTCTTCTCCATCCTTCGAACATTTTTTTACCTCTATTTATATTTCTTTTTTATTTTTATATACTTTAGCCTATAATGTAATTATTTTCATCTTTTTTTATTATATATTTTCGTTCCATTCTATCCAGGTATTCCTCAAGCACATATTCAGGTATGCCAAGCTGCATGGATAACACACGCTGGGTCATAGGGCCTTTAAGGAGTGCATAGAGTATTTCAGCCTCAATGTGGTCTTCTGCGACATCCTCGATGGCGTTCATGCACCGCCCCATCGCCTCGGTGATGCCTGACTGGACTTGCTGGTACTCCTCCATCAGGGAGTGGCGGTGTTCCAGAAGCCCCTCCACCTCGCTATAAACTGATTTTAACCCTGAGAGGGTTTCCTGGGATTTCACATGGCTCACGGGCGCTTCTGTGATAGCGATTGTGGTGGTCTCCACTTCAAAAGAATAAGGCGACACAAATACTTCAAGACGGAGGTTGTCTGTTATATGGAAGTACTTGCGCCGCTGGTCGTCCACGTTGCCTTCAATCAGACCCGCTTTCTCAAGGAGCAGAAGGTGTCCGAGGACTGCTTTGGCGCCTACGTCCAGCCGCTCTGCAATTTCGCTCATGTAGCAGGGACGGCTTGCCAGAAGATGCAGTATTTTCCTTCTATTTTCGTTCCCGAGTATGTCCAACAGTTGTGCCGATTCCATATTTATGCTTCACCCCGAGTTAGTGACTTGAGGTTACTAACCTTAAGTTAGTGATGATGGTATATATAGATTACGCCGATTTTCCCTGACTATCTTTTCCCAAAAAAATTTCCTCATTCCAAATAATTCTATATGTGTGATAAAAAATCAATAATAAGCGGAAACTTAAATGGTGTTTGAGAAATTATGATTCAGGTTATTTTTCCTCGAATATCTCAGGCACAACCCGTCTTGCAACCTCGCGATAAGCAGCCACAAGGTCTCCCTTATCAAACCTGAACACATCCTTATCAAGGGATTCGCCCGTTGTTTTATCCCAGAACCTGCATGTATCGCATGATATCTCATCAGCCAGGACTATCCTGCCCTTGCGCCGTCCGAACTCAAGTTTAAAGTCAGGCAGCAAGAGATTTCTCTCATCCAGATATTCAATAAGTATTGAATTAATGGAAAGTGCAAGTTTTCGTATCTTTGCAAGTTCATCCTTCGTTGCAATACCAAGCGCCAGCGCAATATCTTCATTAATCATCGGGTCGCCGTATTCATCGCTCTTATAATCGAA